>JAAXIE010000338.1 GCA_012270525.1 Dehalococcoidia bacterium
GCCAGTGCCTCCGTGACAGACAGACCCTCGGCGGTATCGCCGGGCACCCTCGTACGCCTCTCCTGTGGGACTTCCCGGTTGATGGAAGCCACATGGTGCGCTGGTTCCAGGGCTGCCTGGATATCCCGGTCCCGCAGCAGCGAGTCCATCTCTGAGGAAACATGAATCGTGAGCCGCACCACCGCCTCGGCCACGTCGTGTCGGGCGATGTCGTCCATCACTTGCTGGGTGGGATCGAGGACGCCGTCCGGCACGCGGCTGTCGATGGTGAGGAACTTCCGCGCCGACACAGGGTGGAACTGGAAGTCCTTCATGCGCCTGCCCTGCGGTGCCGAGGGGTCGATATCCACCACGCAGAAGCCCTTCGTATCATGCTCCTCGCTGAAGTCCACCCTCTGCAGGCTGCCCGAATATGCCACCGTGGGCCCTTCCCGGAGCACCTGGTGCTTGTGGATGTGTCCCAGCCCCACGTAGTCGAATTCAGGCCGGTGCACCACGCTGGGATAGAGCGTGTGGTCGCGACCAAGCATCATGTTCTGCTCCGTGCCGGTCGCAGCCCCGTTGATGGTGACATGGGCCGTGAACACCGCCGGGATGTCCGGGTCCAGCTTCGAGGCCTCGCGCTGCACCCCCTCGGTGCACAGCCGTTCGATCTCAGCCGTGATCTCGTCCATGGAGAGTCCGCGTTTGTCGTCGCGGTTCAACAGCCTGCTTCGGTTGGGCCAAGGCAGGGCCACGATCTGCAGCGGGCCGGAACGGGTGTTTGCTACGTAGGTCTCTGGCATGTCCCCGACAATGACATTGGGCACGTTCAGTGTCTGGAAGATTTCCACCGCGGTGGCCCGTCCCACCGGCTGGTGCAAATCGTGATTGCCCACCAACAGGAAGGTGGGTATCCCCGCCTGCGACAGGCGGGTCAGCCGCTTGGCGAACTCCCGCTGCTGGGTCTGCGAGGGGTCACGACCCTTGTAGGCGTCCCCCGCAAACAGCACCAGGTCCACGTCCTCGTTGAGGGCATATTCCACCAGTTCGTCCAGGGCGCGCAGAAAGTCCAGCAGGCGGGTGGGCAGGCCGGTACCGGGATCGGTCCTACTGTAGTTCTCGACCCCGATGTGCAGGTCTGAGAAATGCAGGATCCTCATGGCCTCGTGCTCAAGGGTGCACTCTCACAGCAGATCACCAGCCGTGCTCCAGCCGGTCGGTGAGCACGGCTGGCAGGTCGGCTATGGGCACCCGCAGTTGTGCCATGGTGTCCCGGTCCCGCAGCGTGACCCTCTTGTCTTCCAGCGAGTCGAAATCAACTGTAACGCAGTAAGGGGTCCCGATTTCGTCCTGGCGCCGGTAGCGGCGCCCGATGCTCTGGGCGTCGTCATACTGGGTCGCCAGATGGGGCCGCAACAGCATGTGCACCTGCTGGGCCAGCGGGGCCAGGCGTTCGTTGCGACTCAGGGGCAGGACTGCCACCTTCACGGGGGCTAGGGACTGGTGCAGACGCAGCACCACCCGTACGTCCTTGGCTGCCTGCGCCTCCTCGCCGGGCTTGGGCGGCGGGTCGGGTTCCTCGTCGTAGGAGTCCAGCAGAAAGGCCAGGGTGGCCCGGTCCACGCCACCTGACGGCTCGATGACGTAGGGGAACAGGTGCTCCTTGCTCTCCTCGTCGTAGAAGGTCAGGTCCTGGCCTGTGGGGTTGGCGTGACTGCGCAGGTCGTAGTCGGTGCGGTTGGCGATGCCTTCCAGTTCGCCCCAACCCCACGGGAAGCGATACTCGATGTCATAGGTGTCCTTGGCGTAGTGGGCCAGTTCGTCGGGGTCATGGCGCCTCAGGCGCAGGTTTTCCGCTCGGATGCCATGCTTGGTGTACCAGTTGAACCGGTCGCTGACCCACGACTGCAGCCACTGGTCATCGCTACCCGGCTTGACGAAATACTCGATTTCCATCTGCTCGAACTCGCGGGTGCGAAAGGTGAAGTTTCCCGGCGTGATCTCGTTGCGGAAAGCCTTCCCGATCTGGGCGATGCCGAAGGGGAGCTTGCGACGTGAAGCCGTCAGCACGTTGGCGAAGTTGACGAAGATGCCTTGGGCTGTTTCGGGGCGCAGGTACACCTGGTGGGCCGTGTCCTCCACGGGGCCCATGAAGGTCTTGAACATCAGGCTGAACTGGCGCGGGTCGGTGAGCTCCCCCCCGCAATCCGGGCAGACAGTCGATTCGATCTGGTCTTCCCGGTAGCGCTGGTGGCACTCGCGACACTCCACCAGGGGGTCGCTGAAGCTGGCCACGTGGCCACTGGAGACCCACACTTCGGGGTGCATCAGGATGGCAGCGTCCAGCCCCACTACGTCGTCCCGCTGCTGCACCACCGACCGCCACCACAGGTCCTTGAGGTTGCGCTTCAGTTCCACCCCCAAGGGGCCGTAGTCCCATGTGGCGTTGATGCCTCCGTATATCTCGCTGCTCTGGAAGACCAGCCCCCGCCTCTTGGACAACGAGAGAATCTTGTCCATTGGGGGCGTTTCCACGTATCGGCGCACCTGGCTGCCCTCGCTGCCTTGCTTGAATCCAGTCCAAGGTTAGCAACTCGCACCCCGACTGTAAACGCGGGAAGCCGGAGACACACCGGAGACATTTCCCAACAGCTCCGATGGGCCGAAGCCGAACTCCACGGCACCACGGGGGACGCCCAACTCCCTGAGGATGGCCTCGGCTGCGGGTAGGTCGTCCTCGGTGGGGAGGCCAAGCGTGAACTTGTTCTCGGATGACTCGACGCCTCCCGACGTAGCCCCGATGCCAGCCTCAAGCAGGGCCCGGTCGGTCATCTGAAACCACTCGACCAGTTGCTCCATGGTGTACTTGCCCTGGACCGGGGCCACGGTTATCTCCGAGGCCCCTTCCCGGTACAGCTTGTTGAACGCCGCACGGGCGGCCTCCACATTGGCGGGGTCCGTCATGTAGACGTAGGCGGTGGAGCGGTCGCCCTCTTCGAAGTAGAAGCCTCCGAACCCGCCGTCATTGTCCATGGACACCTTCGCCATCTCCTCGTTGGGATCGATAAGCTTGCCCTCGCTGTCATAGAG
>JAAXIE010000259.1 GCA_012270525.1 Dehalococcoidia bacterium
GGGTACGGGTGAAGAGGGGTGCGGGGCACATAGGGTGCAATGCGCTGGCGGGCCGCCAGCACGTCCTTGAACCTGGGGGCGGGAGGCATGTCTGTCATTATGTCAGCTCCTTGTCCGGGCCTGAATGGTTTCCCCGTACACCCTGCCCGGGCGTCGACCTGGGAATAGAGAACGGGGCCCCTGAACCATCAGGGACCCCGTCATTCTACCCAAACCTAGGGGGCCTTGGCCCCGACCCTGGTCCTCTGCTTCCCTAGTCCTCTGCCTGAGGATGCATCGGAATGACCCCGGGCAGGTACCATTCCTCCCAGCTCTTGTCCACCTTGTCCTGGAAATACTTGGTGTCTTCGCTGGTGAAATGAGCAAACCGGCCCTGGCGCTGCAGGTACTCGCTGACCGGCCTGCGCTTCTTCATCCCCTTGGAGATGGCCCGCGACGGCCCGTTGAGGATCAGCTCCCCGTCGATAATCTCGTACAGCACCCAGAGACCCGTCTCGATGGCCAGCATCCCCAACTCGTGGGAGTACTTCGGGTCGTAGTCCCAGCCCTTGGGGCACGGATCGATGGTGTGCACGAAGGTCGGCCCGCCGATGGTGAGGGCCCGCCGGATCTTGTTGGTCATGTCCAGACCATACGAACCGCAGGCCGTCGCCACGTAGCGACAGTCCGGGTGGCCCGCCGCCAGCATGGGCGCGGTGTTCTTCTTCCAGCGCCGGTTCATGATGTGCCTCGACTTGCCCGGCGGGCTGAAGGTGGAGTTTGCGCCCCACGGAGAGCTCCCCGATACCTGGATGTCCGTGTTGGCATAGGACTCGTTGTCATACAGCAGGATGAGCATGTTGTAGTCGGTGGTGAGTGCAGCCGAGAGGGCCGACAGTCCCATGTCCACCCCACCGCCGTCGCCGCAGAAAGCGATCACGTTGATCGGTTCGTCCTTGATCTTGCCCTTGCGCATCAGGGCCCTCAGACCCGCAGCCGTTCCGGTGGCAGCCGAACCCGATGAACCAAGCTGCGTATGCATCCACGGCACGACCCAAGGGGTGCTGTAGTAGGTGGTGTTCGCCACGTACATGCAACCCGTGCTTCCCACCACGATGCTCCGCGGACCAGCGGCCTTGATCATCAGCCTCATCGACAGAGCCGACTCACATCCCTGGCAGGTGCGATGACCCGACGTGAACAGTTCCTGGATGGGTATGTTCTTGACCCCTTTGACTTGGGGCAGTTCAACTAGCGTCGTCATCGCTTACCTCCTTACACCTATCCACTCGGTCTGCTGGTTCATGTTGCCACTCGCCAAGCCGCTCTGCACCATCTCGATCATCTCCACCACGTCACCCTGGTGGATCTCCCGTCCCCCCAGCCCGCAGATGAAGCTGAACAGCATCGGCCGATTGTCCAAGGGGTACAGGGCAGACCGCACCTCGTTCAGCAGGACCCCTCCATTGCCCGGGGAGCCGTACGAGTAGTCCCTGTCAATCACGGCCACCGCCTTGAAGCGCGACAGGGCTTCCCTGATCTCCTCTGTTGCGAAGGGTCGGAACCATTTTAGCCTGATGAAGCCCATTTTGATACCCCTGTCCCGGGCCCGCCTCACCGCTACCCGCAGGGGTAGGGACATCGTCCCCAGGCCGATGAAGCATATCTCCGCATCGTCGGTCATGTACTCCTCGAACCAGGGTGACTCGGTGCCCCTCCCGAAGATGCGCTTGAACTCTTCGTGGGTCTCCTCGATCACTCCCTTGGCCCTCTTCATCGCCTCGTCGGTCTGCTTCCGCATCTCCATGAGCCAGTCTTCGTTCACCTGCGGGGCCACCGTTATGGGGTTGTCGGGGTGCAGCACCAGGTTGCCCCGGTTGTACATCGGCAGGAACTCGTCGACCATCCCCTGCGGCGGCACCTTCACCAGCGATTGCGAGTGCGTCAGGAACGCCCCGTCGCAGCTTATGGCGCACGGCAGGAACACCCGCGGGTCCTCGGCCACCCTCCATGCCATCATGCAGGTGTCATAGGCCTCCTGCGGGGTCGCCACCCAGTTCAGCAGCCAACCCAGGTCCCGCACCGCGAGAGCGTCGTTATGTTCGGTCCCGAAGGCACCGGGATCGTCGAGGGCCCGGTTCCCCACCATCGCCACCACCGGCAGGCGCAGGCCCGCCGTCACCGTGATGGCCTCGAAAGCATAGAACCAGCCCACGCCGCTGGACCCCACGAACGTCCGCGCACCCACCGAACTGGCATGCTTCACTATCTCGAACTGGGAGTGCTCGCTCTCCGCCACGATGAACTCGCAGTCGAAATCGCCGTTCGCGATCAGGCGCGATACGTACTGCATCACCGTGTCGTAGGGGCGTATCGGGTAGGCCGTGATCGTATCCACGTCCGCCATGGAGCAGGCGATGGCAATGGCCTCGCTACCGCTGATTAGCTCCTCCCGTTCCTGTTGCTCGATAGCCGGACTAGTCGTCACTGGCCACCTCCTCCATCTCTGCAATGTCTTCCGCGTATCCGCCGACATGGTGGAAGCCATGGGTCCTCCGGTTGACCTTCGCCTTGTCGACCAGGTCCGTCATCCACTGGTTGTAGCCCTCGCGGTCACGCTGCCAGAACTCCCATTGACCAGAGTTGTCGTTGAACTCCGCCTCGTTCACCATGGTGACGCAATCGGGCACGGGGCAAACATCGTCGCACACCCCGCAACCGCAGCAGGCCTCCATGTTGGCGTCATACAACCCATCGGGAGTCACGTCGAAGCAACTGTCGGGGCAGTGCAGCCAGCATAGGGTGCACTTGATGCAGGTATCGAAGTTCACCACCGGCCTCATGGAGCGGGTGCTCCACTTCTTGAACAACTGGTTCCGCTCCGGCTCGTAGCCAGCCCCGCCCAACTGGTTGCGGTGCGGGTCGAAGTCCCCCACCGGCTCGGCTCCTCGGAAACCCGTCCCCTGGCCATGACCCTGCACCACCAACGCCTCTTCCATCTGGGTCCAGCCCGGCATCACGAAGCTGTATGGAGTCTCAGGATTCCCCTGGCCCGGCTCCACCACGCGAGTTTCCGTGCGCTCATACGACTTGCGGGTGGAAGCGATCTTGAGGTCGTCGCTCCACTGGTCCCTGATGGCGGCCTCCATCGACTCGATGCTCACCAGTTCCGGGCACACCTTGGCCAAGGCCCCCAGCACCCTAACGTCCGTGTGGTCCTCTTTGTAAACCCACAGGCCCGAAAAGCTGACGCTCCCCCTAACCACTCCCAAGCTGTACGGCTCCGACCGGGCATGGATGTCCTGGATCAGGTCGCCGCGCCCCTGCTGCGATGTGACCAGCAGGGTCCCTCCGGGCTTGGTCGGCTTATTGATCGGCTGCAGCCCGTACCACGCCCAAGACTCCACCCCCTTGCACAGGGTGTCGTCCACCGCGATGGTTACGTCCACGTCCTTGGGCTCATACTGCGCCAGATGCTCTTCCAGTTCCAACTCGTCGTCCGCCACCACAGCGAACTGCTTGGCTGGGATGCCGTTGCGCTCTGGCGAGTCACCATACCGGCCGAACGCTGTCCCAACCTTGCCCTCTTTCTTAGCGGCGAACACGATGGTGCGGGTTATGCGCTGGGCCAGGTTCTTCTGGAAGATTCCCCGGTAAACCACTTCCACGGCAACTCTGGTCATGCCTTGCCTCCTATGTACAGGTTATGTTCACTCGTCTGCCAGGATACTCGCTGCGTAAGCTCCGGCCTTCGCTCCCTCGAGCTACCGCAGCTTACGCGCTGCCATCTACTGTCGCTATTGCACTTATGCGGCGCTCTCCACCTCCGTGTTGCTGGTCTCGATAACGGATATGTGGTGCTCCATCTCTTCGCGGGCCCCATCGGAATCATGACAGCGGACCAACTCCAGCATGGCTTGGTGCGAGGCCAGGGAACTCTGCGCCCGTCCCGCCGTCTGCAATGATCGGTCCCGCGACTGGTGCAGAGCATCGGCCACCGCCATGACAACCTTCATCAGGGCTGCGTTGTAGGTCGCCCTTGCCATCGCCAGGTGAAACGCCGTGTCCCCAGCCACCCCGCTCTCGCCGCGTTCCACCTGCTCCCGCTGCTCGTCCAATGCAGCCTGCATGTGGCAGATGTCCTCTTCCGTGGCCCGCTCCGCCGCAAGAGCAGCGATGCCGGGCTCCAGCAGGCGGCGCATCTCGAAGACGTCCTGTGCCGTGTGCTGCGAGTCCGCAAGACACGATGCGATGACCGCCGCCATCGCATCGAACTGTCCCGTGTTGATGAACGTGCCAGCCCCAGGCCGACTGGCCACAATGCCTTGCAACTCAAGGGCCCGCATCGCCTCCCGCAGAGAGCTGCGACTCACCTGCAACCGCTCCGCCATCTCCCGTTCCGGGGGCAACCGGGCGCCATGCTTCAGGCTCCCGTCACGCACCAAATCCCGGACCTGCTCCACAATGTCTTCGTGGAGCCGCCTCCTCTTGATGACCTTCAACTGCTCTTCCAGCAAGCGTCCCGCTTCCGTGAGAGGCCCAATGGCCTGTTGGTCAGACCAATTTAGCGAAGCAATTCACAATTGTCAACAAGGCGAGTAGCGGCGTGGCAGAGGCGTCAAGCCGTGTCCCTTTTTGTCATGCCACATCCCTCTTCGTCATGCCCGCGAAGGCGGGCACCCA
>JAAXIE010000192.1 GCA_012270525.1 Dehalococcoidia bacterium
AGTCTTCTGCTGCCACTTACCATTCCCGGATGTCAACGAAGTGCCCGGCAATGGCTGCTGCTGCCGCCATCTGGGGGCTGACCAGGTGGGTGCGCCCGCCTTTACCCTGGCGCCCCTCGAAGTTGCGGTTGGAAGTGGAGGCGCAGCGCTGGCCGGGATCGAGAATGTCGGGGTTCATGCCCAAGCACATGGAGCAGCCAGCCACCCGCCAGTCGAACCCAGCGTCCTTGAAGATTGCGTCCAGCCCCTCGGCCTCGGCTTCGGCTTTCACCCTGGCCGAGCCAGGGACGACCATGGCGTATACTCGCGGGTTGACCTGCCGTCCCTTGACAACCTCGGCTGCTGCGCGGAGGTCCTCCAGACGGCTATTGGTGCAGGAACCGAGGAAAACACGGTCGATCTGGATTTCCTGGATTGGTTTGTCAGGTTCGAGATCCATATATATGAGAGCTCGTTCGGCTGCTTCACGGGCTCCTGGGTCCTCCAAGGACGCGGGGTCGGGTACGCGGGCGGTGACTGGGGCCACCATGCCGGGGTTGGTGCCCCAGGTGACGAAGGGTTGCAGACTGGGGGCGTCGATTTCCACGACCTTGTCGTAGGGGGCCCCGGCTTCGGTGGGAAGGGTGCGCCACTCGGCGATGGCCTTCTCCAGCGACTCGCCCTTGGGTGCGAAAGGACGGCCCTTCACGTACTCGAAAGTGGTCTCGTCGGGGGCTACCATTCCGGCCCGCGCTCCGCCCTCGATGCTCATGTTGCACACGGTCATACGGCCTTCCATGGAAAGGTCGCGCACGCCCTCGCCGGTGTACTCGATGACGTGTCCCGTGCCCCCGTGGACCCCGATCTGGCCGATGATGCCGAGGATCAGGTCCTTTGCGGTGACGCCAAAGGGAAGGGGCTTGTCCACCCGTACCTCCATGGTCTTGGGCTTGAACTGGCGGAGGGTCTGGGTGGCCAGCACGTGTTCCACTTCAGAGGTCCCGATACCGAGGGCGAAACAGCCCATGGCCCCATGGGTGGCGGTGTGGCTGTCGCCACACACCACGGTCTTGCCGGGCAGGGTATAGCCCAACTGGGGGCCTATGACGTGCACGATGCCCTGGTTCTCGTGGAACCGATCATACAGGGTGACCCCGAACTCGGCGCAGTTGGCGGACAGGGCTTCAAGCTGTCTCCTGGAAATGTCGTCGGTCACGGGGAGAGACAGGTCCCAAGTGGGGGTGTTGTGGTCGGCGGTGGCAATGGTCAGGTCGGGACGTCGCACCCTGCGCCCCGCCAGCCTCAGGCCGTCGAAGGCTTGGGGCGAGGTGACCTCGTGGACCAAGTGGAGGTCGACGTAGATGATGGAGGGACGATCCGGTTCCTCGTGCACAACGTGGGCGTCCCATATTTTCTCGAAGAGGGTCCTGGGCGGCATGATAGCTCCTTAATCAACCAGGCGTTCTCGAAAGGGCTGTGCGCACCTCGTTCAGCCCGTGGCTAGTCGGGAGTCGTAAGAGGCTCCGGGACCTGGCGCAGGCCTTCCTGGGCCAGCAGACGGTTGAGGGCACTGATGTACGCCTTGGCACTGGCCACCACGATGTCGGTGTCGGTGCCCCGGCCCATGTAGGTGCGGCCCTCTCGCTGTACACGTACGCTGACCTGCCCCAGGGAATCCAGCCCCTCGGTGACCGACTGCACGTTGAAGTCCACCAGCTTGGCCGGGATGCGGATAGCCCGGTCGATAGCGTTGCACACGGCGTCCACGGGCCCGTTGCCTGTGGCGGCATCGCTGTAGAGGGTGCCATCGGGACCGATCACCCGCACGGTGGCGGTGGCTATGTCGTGGATGCCGCCGGAAAACTGCACGTGCTCTAGTTCATAGGTGACGGGCTCCATGGTCACGCGCATCTCCTCGGCCATCAGGGCCTCGAGGTCGCGGTCGGTGACTTCCCGTTTCTTGTCGGCCAGTACCTTGAAGGACTCGAACACGCGGACGAGGTCCTCGTTGGAGAGGACGTAACCCAGGTCCTCCAAGCGGGAGCGCAAGCCAGCGCGGCCGCTGAGCTTGCCCAGCACCAAGGAGTTGCCCGCCCAGCCGATGGTGTCGGGGTCCATGACCTCGTAGGTGGTGCGTTCCTTTAGCACGCCGTCCTGGTGTATGCCGGAGGCGTGGCGGAAGGCGTTGTCGCCCACGATGGACTTGTTGGCCTGAATGGACATGCCGGTAATGCGGCTGACCATGCGGCTAGTGCTGTAGATCTGGGTGGTGTCCACGTTGGTGGTCAGATTGAAGAGGTCGCGGCGGGTGTGCAGCCCCATGATGATCTCTTCCAGGGAGGCGTTGCCTGCCCGCTCGCCGATGCCGTTGATGCAGCCTTCCACTTGGCGGGCACCGGCCTGCACCGCGGCCAGGCTGTTGGCGACGGCCAGTCCAAGGTCGTTGTGGCAGTGGACGCTGACGGTGGCCTTGTCGATGTTGGGCACGTTGCGGCGGATGTCGGCGATCAACTGGCCGAAGTCGGAAGGAATAGCGTAGCCGACAGTGTCGGCGATGTTCACGGTCTTGGCACCGGCCTCGATCACGGCTTCGAGCATCTGGTAGAGGTATTCAGGGTCTGTACGGGTGGCGTCCATGGGGGAGAACTCCACGTCGTCGCAGTAACCCCGGGCACGGGACACCATGGAGGTAGCAAGGTCGAGCACCTCTTCCCGGTTCTTGCGGAGTTGGTGGGCGATGTGGATCTCGGAACTGGAGAGGAAGACATGAATGCGGGGCTTGGCGGCGTCCTTGATGGCGTTCCAAGCTGCGTCCACGTCCACTTCGTGGGCCCGTGCGAGTGAGGCGATTATGGGGCCCTCGACTTCCCGGGCGATGGCCTGCACGGCATCGAAATCACCGGGGGAACTGGCGGCGAAGCCAGCCTCTATCACGTCCACTTTCAGGCGGGCCAGTTGGCGGGCGATTTCCATCTTTTCTTCGCCGGTCAGGCCGGTGCCTGCCGATTGCTCACCATCGCGGAGGGTGGTGTCGAACATCATCACTTTTTCTTGAGCCATTACGTCGTGTTCTCTCACTTTCGTGTTGTTGGGGCCCGAACGGGGCATTGCTGCTAGGGGCTTGGAGGCAACGGGCGGACTGCTTCCAAGGCCGGGTTCAGTTGGATGACAGGGGAACGCAGTCCACCACACCGAGCCCTGCCATGACCCGAGTGCGGCGGCGAACTACGCTCACCACCTCCGTAGTATGTATCGTTGGCATATGCACTGGTGGGACCATCTCTGAAATTGAGCTTACTTGGGGTCCATCCAGGGCATCATGCCCCGTAGGGTCCTGCCGATGTCCTCGATCTGGTGGTCGTTGGCCAGCTGGCGCTCCTGCAGGAAGCGGCGACGGCCCTCGTCGTTCTCGGCGATCCATTCGCGAGCGAAGCTGCCATCCTGGATGTCGGCTAGGACGCGCCTCATGTTGTCGCGGACATGATCGTCGATGACGTTTCCGCCTCGGGTGTAGTCGCCGTATTCAGCGGTATCGCTGACCGAATAGCGCATGTACTTGAAACCGCCCTGGAAAATGAGGTCGACGATGAGCTTCATCTCGTGGAGGCACTCGAAGTAGGCCAACTCCGGCGGGTAGCCGGCTTCCACCAGGGTCTCGAAGGCTGTGCGAATGAGGGAGGTGACTCCTCCGCACAGCACCGTCTGTTCGCCGAAGAGATCGGTCTCGGTCTCGTTCTTAAAGGTCGTCTCCAAAACACCGGACCCGGTGGAGCCAATGCCCTTGGCGTAGGCCAGGGTGACGTCCTTGCAGTTGCCGGAAGCGTCCTGGTGTATGGCCAACAGGGAAGGCACGCCGATGCCCTCGGTGAACAACTCCCTCATGCGGTGACCGGGAGCCTTGGGGGCCACCATGGATACATTCAAGCTGGGGGATGGGACGACCTGCCGATAGTGGATGCAGAAGCCATGGGCGAACATCAGGGTGGCATCGCTGCGTATGTTGGGTTCAATCTGCTCACGGTACACGGCGGCCTGCAGATGGTCGCGGATAAGGACCATGACGATATCCGACTGGCGCGTGACCTCGTCGACATCAGCGACGGCAAGTCCGGCTTCGCGGGCCCGCTCGCGGCTGCTGCTTTCGGGCTGCAGGCCCACCATCACGCTTTGCCCGTTGTCCTTGAGGTTCAAGGCATGGGCATGGCCCTGGCTGCCGTAACCGATGATGCCGATGGTCTTCCCTGACAGCAGAGAGAGGTCCGCATCCTGGTCGTAGTAAACGTTGACCATTATCTACTCCTCTTGAATGGACACTGGGTGACTAGACACTGCCGAGGGCGTAGCCAGCATCGCTGCTGCGATGGCCGTTGCTGGATGATGTGCTGCGCTGGCGTGGAGGCCGGCCCTCGGCGGCACCGCGCACCATGGCGACCCGACCCGTGCGCATCACCTCGCGGATGCCGAAGGGCCTCAGCAGGTCGTACAGGGCGGTGATTTTGTCCTCGTCGCCAGTGACCTCGATGATCAGCGAATGGGGGCCGATATCGACGATGTTGGCACGGAAGATCTCCACCAGTTGCATGATTTCGCTGCGGGTGGAAGTGGTGCAATGGACTTTTATGAGAGCCAACTCCCTGGCCACGATCTCCATGTCCGAGAGGTCTGAGACGCGGATGACGTCGATCAACTTGTGGAGTTGCTTGGTCACCTGCTCCACGGTGTCGGAGTCGCCCTTGACGACGAAGGTCATGCGGGAGAACTCGGGCTGCTCCGAAGCTCCCACTGCGAGGCTGGTTATGTTGAACCCACGACGGCGGAACAGGCTGGACACACGGTTCAGCACGCCCGGCTTGTCCTGGACGAGGGCGGTAATGGTGTGGTGCGTTTCTTCCATCAGACGAGTTCCTGTACCGGCTCTTCGATGAGTTCGTTCACGCTTTCTCCAGCGGGGATCATGGGGTACACGTTTTCTTCGGGCTCGACTATGAAGTCGATCAAGGCTGGGCCGGGGTGGCGCATGGCCTGCTCGATGGCAGCCCGCACTTGGGCCTTGTCGGTCACACGAATGCCGGGGATGCCGAAGGCATCTGCCAGTTTCACGAAGTCAGGGTTGGCGGTGTAGGCGGTGGCGGTGTAAATCTTCTCGTAGAAGAAGTCCTGCCACTGTCGCACCATGCCGAGGAAGTTGTTGTTGATGATGGCGAACTTCACCGGGATATTGTTCTCGGCTGCGGTGGCGAGCTCGCACATGGTCATCTGGAAGCCGCCGTCGCCAGCGATGGACCAGACCGGCATATCGGGTCGCCCTACCTTGGCCCCGATGGCGGCTGGGACCTCGAAGCCCATTGCTCCCAAGCCACCGGACGTGACCAGGGTGTTGGCTTCCTCGAAGGAGCAGTGCTGGGCAGCCCACATCTGGTGCTGGCCGACGCCGGTGACGATGATGGCGCGATGGCCCATCTCTTCCGACAGTTCACGCAGCACGTACTGGGGAAGCAGCTTATCGGTCTCGCGAATCTTGAGAGAGGGGTGCTGGGCACGCAGGTCTTCCATGCGCCGGAGCCAGTCGGTGCGCGTTTGGGGCTTGACCTGGGGCATGAGGGCACCGAGGACGTTCTTGATGTCGCCGACGATGGGGACGGTGGGGCGGACGTTCTTACCGACCTCGGAGGGGTCGATGTCGACGTGGATGATCTCCCTGGCGTTGGGGGCGAAGTCGCTCAGGCGCCCGGTAACGCGGTCGTCGAACCGCATTCCGAGGCAGATGAGCAGGTCGGCCTCGTCGATGGCCAAGCTGGCAGAGGCCAAGCCGTGCATACCCGGCATACCCACGTTCAGGGCGTGACGCGTGGGGAAGGAACTGATGCCCAGCAGCGTGGTTATGACGGGAATCTGGGCTCTTTCGGCCAACTCCCGGACCTCGTCGTAGGCACGGGAGATGATGATGCCGTGTCCGGCGAGTATGAGGGGCCTTTCTGCTCAGGATATGAGCTGGGCTGCCTTACGTACCTGGGAGGGATGCCCCTGCAGGGAGGGGTTGTATCCGGGCAGGTCGACGGTTTCGGGGTACTCGAACTCCGCCGTCTCGAACTGGAGCACGTCCTTGGGGATGTCCACCAGAACAGGCCCGGGCCTGCCGGTGTTGGCGATGTAAAAGGCTTCACGGATGGCGGGAGCGATTTCCTCGGCGCTCATCACGAGGTAGTTGTGCTTGGTGACGGGCAGGGTGATGCCGGTTACGTCGGTCTCCTGGAACGCGTCGCGACCGATGGCGGCGCGTCCCACCTGACCGGTGATAGCAACCATGGGGACCGAGTCCATCTGGGCGCAGGCGATGCCGGTGACAAGATTGGTGGCTCCGGGACCCGATGTGGCCATGCAGACGCCGACGCGGCCCGTAGCCCGGGCGTAGCCGTCGGCGGCCATGGATGCGCCCTGCTCGTGCCGCACCAGGATGTGGCGCAACTGGGGGTAGCGGTGCATCACTCCGTAGAGGGGAAGAATGGCCCCGCCGGGCAGGCCAAAGACGACGTCGACTCCTTCTTGGAGCAGGCTCTCACAAACGATTTCCGAACCGGTGAGCTTCATGGGTCTCCTTCTACTATCTCCTTAGGCAAGGGCTCCTTAAGCAAGGGCTCCTTGGACGGGGCCGTACTGACGCGCCCCTGGTGGATTCCTCAACACAAAAGAAAAGCCCGTCCCTGAAGGGACGGGCGTGTCAGCCGCGCGGTACCACCCTTCCTTTCTCCTCTGTACAGCGTGAGCAAAGCAGAGGAGAACTGCTCCACGACTGTTAACGGTGTCGGCCGCCACGCCCTACTGTATTCAGGCGGGTCGCTCCTGGGCGAGTTCGGCATTTCGCTGCCACCGGCTTCCCACCAACCGCCGGTTCTCTGAGGCAGGGCGTGCCTACTACTCCCATTCTCTGCGTCATATGGTTAGTAACTATTGCATGGTACCAGCGGGTTGGGATGATTGTCAACGAGCACCGCGTCGCGAGTGAGCCGAACTTGTGCTGATTGCTAGCACGGACGGGCCATCCCCGGTTGCAGCCTGCCCGGGTTGACGGGAGCAGGGGTTGGTGGAAGTAGCCGGAACACTTGTTCCGGCATTCATAGCTGAACATGATGGAACAGATAGCCTCTTGCGTATCTGAATCGGAACACTTTCGT
>JAAXIE010000285.1 GCA_012270525.1 Dehalococcoidia bacterium
AGGTTCTGGCGGAAGCGCCCCTGCTTACCTCGCAGCAGGTCCGATAGCGACTTGAGCTTGTGATTGTGGCTCCCCTGGATGGGGCGACCACGCCGCCCGTTATCGATAAGAGCGTCCACCGCTTCCTGCAGCATCCGCTTCTCGTTGCGCACGATGATGTCGGGGGCGCCCAACTGCAGCAGGCGCCGCAACCGGTTGTTGCGGTTGATGACCCGACGGTACAGATCGTTAAGGTCACTGGTGGCGAACCGGCCGCCGTCCAGCTGCACCATTGGACGCAATTCCGGAGGCAGCACCGGCAGTACTTCCAGAATCATCCATTCGGGCTTGTTGTTGCTCTTCCGGAAGGACTCTATGACCTTCAGACGCTTGATGGCCTTTTTGCGCCTCTGCCCGGAGCTGGAACGCATCTCGCCATGCAGAATCTCCCGCAATTCCTCCAGATTGGTGGTCCGCAGGATGTCGAGAATCCCCTCGGCCCCCATGCGTGCTTGGAACACATCGCCATACCGACCCTTCAACTCGCGGTAGCGGCTGTCCGACAGGAGCTTATGCTTGCGGAGAGTCTTGAGATCATCGACCCGTTCGTCCAGTTCCCGGCTCAGACCCGATTCTCGCTGTTGCAACTCCGTGTCCAACCGCGCCACTTCCGCTTCTGCTTCCGGCGTAAGGGTGGGGAGGTCCTGCGACGGGTCATCCAGGTCCATGTTGGTGGTCATCGGCGACGAGTCGTTGTCGTCGAGCAGACCGTCTAGGTCGCTGAGAGGGCCGTTGGTCGACCTTCCGTTAGTCCCCATGAGGGTCGACTTGGCGGCGTCAACCTCCTGGCGCAAGCGCTCGACCTCAACGCCGTGGTTGGCATGCTCTTCGTCGATTGCCTGCTCGCGCGCATCTTCGTCAACGTAGGTCACGATGTACTGGGCAAAATAGAGGACGCGCTCCAAGTCGCGGGGCGAAAGGTCCAGCAGCAGACCCAAGCGGCTGGGGGTGGTCTTGCTGAACCAGATATGGGCCACTGGAGCGGCCAAACTCACGTGCCCCATGCGTTCGCGACGCACCTTGGCCCGGGTGACCTCTACCCCACACCGGTCGCAGATGACGCCCCGGTAGCGTATGCGCTTGTACTTACCGCAGAAACACTCCCAGTCCTTGGTGGGGCCGAAGATGCGCTCGCAGAAAAGGCCGTCTTTCTCCGGACGCAGGGTCCGGTAGTTGATGGTCTCCGGCTTGGTGACTTCGCCGTTGGACCAGCTTCGAATCTGGTCCGGCGACGCTATGGATATCCGGATGGCATTGAAGTCGGTTGCCTGGGTCTCGAATCGATCGCGGATGGATACCATCTAGAGACTCCCCCCATAATCTTCCCCCTCTCGCGGCGACCTGGTCCCGTGCCAGCGGGAGCAGGCCCGCGCATTCGCGAGGGCAGGCATTAGAATCCAGCTTCCAGTTCGCCCCGGTCTGCACCGAGGACCGCTATTGGTTCAGGGCCAACTTCGTCGGCCAAGGGGTCATCGAGGTCATCGACGGAACCGGACATCTGCTCCTCGTCCTCGTTGAGAAGCTCAACGGCCAGCCCCAGCGACTGGAGCTCCTTCAGCAGGACATTGAACGACTCCGGCACACCCGCGGGCGAAATATCCTCGCCCTTCACGATGGCCTCGTAAGCTTTCACCCTTCCCGACACGTCGTCGGACTTGACAGTCAGCACCTCCTGCAGGTTGTGGGCCGCACTGTAGGCCTCCAGAGCCCAGACCTCCATTTCCCCAAAGCGCTGGCCTCCAAACTGGGCCTTGCCACCTAGTGGCTGCTGGGTGATGAGAGAGTAGGGACCAGTGGAGCGAGCATGTATCTTGTCCTCCACCAAGTGGATCAGCTTCAGCATGTATATGCAGCCGACAGCCACCGGCTGGTCGAAGGGGTCGCCGGTGCGCCCGTCGAACAGTGGGACCTTGCCGAAGATAGGCGGGGCCATGCGCTGGTCGCGGTGCAACCGGGCGACTTCCTGTCTCATGTCGTTGAAAGACATGGCCGAGCTATCGATCTCCGCCTCTTCTTTCAGCCAGACGCGAAGGCAGGCCTCGGAGGCCTCTCCGATGACGGAGTCATCCAGCACCCTTTCCGCGTCGTAGCCCCGCTCGGTGAGGTACTGAACCAGCCTGCCCTCATCCAAGCGTGGTGAGTCCAGTGTAGGGCTGGGATCGATGGCCCCCGCCCGCTGGGCGAACCAGATGCGAGAGAGGGCATCCTCAATGGCTTGGTCCCTCGCCCCGTCGAACACCGGGCTGGTGGCGCGGAAGCCCAGAAGCTTGGAAGCCCAACCCAGGTGAGTCTCCAGCACCTGCCCCAGGTTCATGCGAGAAGGCACGCCTATAGGGTTCAGGATGATGTCCACTGGGGTGCCGTCCTCCAGGTATGGCATGTCTTCCACAGGCAGGATGCGGGCGACCACACCCTTGTTACCATGGCGTCCGGCCATCTTGTCTCCCACCGACATCTTGCGCGATTGCGCGATCCATACGCGGACGGCCTCGTTGACTCCCGGAGCCACGTCGTCCTTGTTCTTACGTTCCATGACCTTGACGCCGATGACCTTGCCCCGTTCGCCGTGGGGCACCCGCAGGGACGTATCCTTCACGTCGCGGGACTTTTCCCCGAAGATGGCCCTCAGGAGCTTCTCCTCGGCGGTGAGTTCCGTTTCTCCCTTGGGCGTGATTTTCCCCACCAGGATGTCCCCCGGGCCCACCTCGGCCCCCACTCGTATGACTCCCCGCTCGTCCAGGTCACGCAGGCTCTCCTCGCCCACGTTAGTGATGTCACGGGTCATCTCTTCGGGGCCCAGCTTGGTCTCCCGTGCTTCGGTCTCGTATTTCTCGATGTGGATGGAAGTAAAGTAGTCGTTCTTCACCAACTCTTCGCTGAGGATGATGGCGTCCTCGTAGTTGTAGCCCTCCCAACTCATGAAGGCGACGACGACGTTCTGGCCGAGGGCCAGTTCGCCTTGGTCTGTGGAGGAACTGTCGGCCAGCACATCCCCCTTCTGCACGACGTCGCCACGCCGAACGATGGGCCTCTGGTTGAGGCAGGTGCTCTGGTTGCTGCGCTCGAAGTTGATCAACCGGTGCACATGCTCCGCGCCCTCGTAGTCCACCACGCTCACATGGTCGCCTCCCACCGAGGAGACTGTCCCCGTTGCAGTTGCCAATACCACCTGCCCCGAATCCCGTGCCACCTGTCCCTCGATACCCGTGCCCACCAACGGGGCTTGGGGCCGCAACAGGGGCACTGACTGCCTCTGCATGTTGGAACCCATCAGGGCCCGGTTGGCGTCGTCATGTTCCAGGAACGGGATGAGGGAGGCGGACACGCTCATGATCTGCATGGGGGACACATCCATGAAATCCACCGACTGCGGAGGCATCTCGGTGTACTTCTCGCCGTGCCTCACCTCCACCCTGTCCCTCACCAACTCGTTCTTCTCATTCAGGACTACGTTGGCTTGGGCGATGACGTTCTTCTCTTCCTGGTCGGCGGTCAGATAGACCACGTCCTCCTCGCGGGTGGAGACGAAGGGTTGAACGGAGACCTTCTGGGGTTCCAAGGCGGCCAGCTTCTTCAGGTCGGCCTGACGCACCCTCGAGCCGGGCTTCAGGCTGATGCCGTTGGCAAAACCCTGCTGCACCGTTCGACCCAACAGATCCGGGTCGTCGTTGGACAGTTCCTTGACCACCCGCCGGTAGGGCGACTCGATGAACCCCAAGGGGTTGATGCGGGCGTAGGTGGAAAGGGAACTGAGCAGGCCGATGTTCGGCCCCTCCGG
>JAAXIE010000048.1 GCA_012270525.1 Dehalococcoidia bacterium
TATGCCGACGCCCTGCGGTACGTGGCCGACCCTGCGAAGGTGCGCATCCCGCTGGGAGAGCTACTCTCCAAGGACTATGCCCGCCAGCGGGCTTCCCTCGTCAACCCGGAGGAAGCCATGCGGGAAGCACCTTCGGGGGAGTTCAACCTGGGAAGCGATACCGTCTACATCACGGCTGTGGATGGTCAGGGCAATGCCTGCTCCTTCATCAACAGCGTGTACGAGGGGTTCGGCACCGGAATGGTGGTGCCCGGCACCAACATGTGCCTTCACAACCGGGGTTCCCTCTTCTCCCTCGACCCCAACCACCTCAACGCCTTGGAACCGGGCAAGCGGCCCTATCACACCATCATCCCCGGCATGTCTCCTCGGGGTGACGACCTTTGGCTGAGCTACGGTGTGATGGGGGCCTTCCAGCAACCGCAAGGGCAGCTCCAGGTGCTGTGCAACCTCATCGATTTCGGTCTAGACCCGCAGGCCGCGCTCAATGCCCTGCGCTTCAGCATACAGTTGGGACGGGGCGTAGCCGTCGAAGAGGGGTTACCCGCAAGTACAGCGCAGGACCTGGGCCGTCGAGGGCACAACCTCGTGACCCTGGGCGGCTACCAGCGCGTGATTTTCGGCGGGGGACAGATCATCGCCCGCGACCCGGATACCGGCCTGCTCCGCGGCGGCTCAGAACCCCGCAAGGACGGGGCGGCTCTGGGCTGGTAGTGCTCTCCTACCCGGACCCCTACCACTCGCGGACGACGGGCATGACCTCTTTGCCGAAGAGGTCAATGTTGCGGGTGGCTGCCTCGTGCGACATCCGGGATTCCTGGCCGTAGAAAATCAGGTGCCCCATGCCTAGGGTATCCTTCAGGTATCGCAGTTTCTCGATCACCTGGTCCGGCGTGCCAGCAACGATATGATAGTTGTCCTGTAGTTCCTGGAAGCTCTGCAGCGCAAGGGGTTTGTTGCGACGCTGCTGCATCTTGACGCCCGACTCCGTGAGGTAGCCGGGTGGCACCAGCAGGTGGCGGGGTGCCCGGCCCGTGGGACCCATGCGCCAGATGAAGTGCTCTGCTTCCCGCTGCGCCTCTTCCTCGGTCTCACCCACATAGCAGCAGATGAGGTAACCGAAGTTGTCGGGAGTGGGTTCGTAGCCTTCGTCGGAGGCGACCTCGCGATAGTAATCGAACAGGTCCGCGGTAACGTCCACCGGGGCCAGGAAGGCGACGTAGGTGTACTGGCGCCGGGCTGCAAACTCGGCGGTCTCAGGACTGCTGGAACCCGGCACCCAAACCGGCGGGTGGGGCTTCTGCACCGGCACCATCCACGGGTTCACCACGCGGTACTGGTAGTGCTTGCCCTCCCAGCGGAAGGGCCCCGGCTGGGTCCATGCCTTCACGATTAGGTCGTGACATTCCTGGAAGCGCTCTCGGTTGTCGGTGGGCCGGATATTTCCCGCCCATGTCTCAGCCCAGACCCCTCGCACGAACCCGGAGATGATGCGCCCGCCGGAGATGACATCCAGCATGGCTACTTCCTCGGCCACCCGGACGGGATTGTCGTGCATGGGGATCAAGTTCCCCATGAGGAGTATCTTGAGATTGGTGGTCTGTTGCGCAAGGATGCCCGCAGTTATGTTCACCGAGACGTTCATACTGGAAGGGGTGGTGTGATGCTCGTTGACCATCACCCCATCGAAGCCCATCTCCTCGCAGTGAATGGCTTCCTCGATATACCGCTGGAACAGACCATGGGCCGCACCCGGATCGAAGTTGCTGTTGGGAAAGACGACCCGCAACGAATCGTACTTCAGGGATTCCTCGTCGTCGTACTCGTGGTAGGGGAACTCGCTGAAATAGTAGACCTTCATTTAGCCCCTTCCTAAGTCTGTTCCTTGAGCCTGTCCCTGTCGGGCCTATTCTTCCAGGGTGGTGATATCGCCGGGGTCCATTCCCAGTTCACGGGCCTTGAGCAGACGCCTCATTATCTTGCCGGAGCGGGTCTTGGGCAGTGCCGGCGAAAAGTCGATTTCGGCTGGCACGGCGATGGGTCCCAATTCGTGCCGCACATGGTCCCGCAGTATCCCTACCATCTCGTCCGAGGGAGTCTGACCCACGCGCAGGCTGACGAACGCCTTGATCGACTCCGCCCTGAGTTCGTCGGGCTTGCCGATGACGGCAGCCTCGGCCACCGCGGCGTGGGAGACAAGGGCGCTCTCAACCTCGGCGGTGCCGATGCGGTGTCCCGCCACGTTCAACACATCGTCGGCCCGGCCGACCACCATGAAATAGCCGTCCTCGTCCTTGAGGGCCACATCGCCGGTGAAATAGTACCCCGGAAGCCTCTCCCAGTCGCGGGCGTAGCGTTCCGGGTCCCCATAAACGGTGCGGAACATGTGGGGGAAGGGCGTCTTCAGCACCAGCAGGCCGCCTTTGTTCGGCTCCTCTACAGGCTGGCCCTCCTGGTCGACCACGTCTGCGATGACCCCCGGCAACTGCCTGCCGACCTTCCCTGGCTTGCTGGACATGATGGCCATAGTACCCAAGCACGGGCCGCCCGTTTCCGTTTGCCACCAGTTGTCCACCATGTAGCCCCACTCTCCGGAGCCGCACAGGTACTGGTAGGCCCAGCGTTGGGCTTCCGGATTCAGTGGCTCGCCAGCGCAGGTCAGGAAGCGCAGGCTGGTGAGATCGTATTGCAGCGGGTACTGCTCGCCATAGCGCATCAGCATGCGAACTGCCGTCGGAGCGGTGAAGATGACGTTCACCCCGTATTTCTCGATGGTCTCGTAGGCGACGCCGGGATGGGGATAGTCTATCGCTCCCTCGCGGAAGACCGTCGTTGCCCCAGCAATCAGCGGGCCGTATACGATGTAGCTGTGCCCCACCACCCAGCCTATGTCGGAAGTGCACCAGAACACGTCGTCGTCCTTGATGTCCCAGAAGGTCTTCAGGTGGTAGTAAGTGCCCACCATGTATCCGCCATGGACGTGGACGACCCCCTTGGGTCGCCCGGTGGTCCCACTGGTGTACAGGATATACAGCGGGTCCTCGGAGTCCATCACCTCGGGGTCGCAATAGGGGCTGCTCTTGGCCATCAGGTCATCGAAGTCGACTTCCCTGGGACCCGGATCGCGCTTCTCGCGGCGCTGCCAGTAGACCACGTGCTGCACCAGGTCCAGTTCCTTCACCGCCTCATCCGTAATGCCCTTCAGGTCTACCAGGTTCCCACGCCGGTATCCGACGTCGGCCGTGATGACCACGTTGGCTTGGGCATCGGTGATGCGGTCGCGCAGGGCTCCTACGCTGAAACCGGCGTACACCACGCTGTGCACCGCACCCACTCGGGCGCAGGCCAGCATGGAGATGACCCCTTCCGGGGCAAGAGGCATGTAGATGATTACCCGGTCGCCCTTGCCCACTCCCAGGGAGCGCAGTCCGTTGGCGAACCGGTTGACCAGTTGGGAGAGACGGCCGTAGGTGAAGACCCGTTCCTCGCCATCCTCGCCTAGCCAGATGAGGGCCGCCTTGTTCTTGCGCCATGATTTGGCGTGGCGATCGAGAGCATTGTGGGTGATGTTGCAGGTCGCTCCCTCGAACCAGCGAAAGGTGGGATAGTCCCAGCGGAACACCCGGTCCCAGGGCTTGAACCACTCCAGTTCCGAGGCAACGTTAGCCCAGAACCCTTCCGGGTCTTCAATGGAGCGCTGGTACTCCCCGGCATAGTCCTGGAGGAAGGCATTGCTCGACACGTGAACGGGCGGGTCGATGACCTCGGCATCCTTGGAAAGGTAGTCGAGGTTCTGCTGCTGTGTCATCGGATCTTCCTCTTCAGTGTGGGACGGCGGGAAGCGCGGCCTCGGCCGCAGGCTGGAATGGTCGACTCGGCATTATAGCACGGGCCAGGAATTCCGGCGGCTGAACATACGAATAAGGGACGACCCAGCTGGGTCG
>JAAXIE010000221.1 GCA_012270525.1 Dehalococcoidia bacterium
TCCAGGTGCGCACCATGACCCCCAAGAAGCCCAACTCGGCCCTGCGCAAAATCGCCCGCGTACGCCTGACCAACGGCTTCGAGGTGACAGCCTACATCGGTGGCGAGGGCCACAGCCTGCAGGAGCACTCCGTTGTGCTGGTGCGGGGTGGCAGGGTAAAGGATCTCCCCGGCGTCCGTTACCACGTCGTGCGGGGAGCCCTCGACTGCGAGGGCGTCAGTGCCCGCCGTAGGGGGCGCAGCAAGTATGGCGCCACCCGGCCACGGGGCTAGGGCGCACCACTTCCGTAACTTGAAATGTCCTTTGAATTGAGCAGAAATCATGTCCCGTAGACGAAGAGCAGAACGGCGCCAGGTGCCACCGGACCCACGGTACGGCAGCATCGAGGTCAGCCGTTTCATCAACAAGATAATCCTGCGTGGCAAGAAGACCACCGCGCAGCGCATCGTCTACGGGGCGTTGGAGATGGCCCAGGAAGAGTCGCGACGCGACGCCATGGAAATCTTCCAACAGGCCCTCAGGAACGCCACCCCACTGGTGGAGGTCAAGCCCCGCCGCGTGGGTGGTGCCACGTACCAGATTCCCACTGAGGTGCGACCAGGTAGGGGCGAAGCCTTGGGCCACCGCTGGCTGATTCGGGCGGCCCGGGCTCGCAAAGGCATGCCAATGGTCAGACGGCTTGCTCTCGAGTTCATGGACGCCTCCCGAGGCGAAGGCGCAGCCGTGAAGCGCAGGGAAGACTTGCATCGCATGGCTGAAGCCAATCGCGCCTTCGTGCACTACCGGTGGTAACCCATATCTCGAGTCAGGCTGTGAAAGTCTTTTGTCATGCCCGGTTCTTTTCCTATAGACCGTATCCGTAATATCGGCTTCATCGCCCATATCGACGCCGGCAAGACCACGGTGACCGAACGCGTCCTGTTCACCAGTGGCCGTATCCACCGCGTCGGCGGCGTCGACCAGGGCACCACCGCCATGGACTGGATGCCCCAGGAACGTGAACGCGGTATCACCATCACCTCCGCAGCCACCACCTGCTATTGGCGAGACTTCCGGATAAACATTATTGACACCCCCGGCCACGTGGATTTTACGGCCGAAGTCGAACGAAGCCTCCGTGTACTTGACGGAGGCGTCGTTGTTTTGGACGCCGTCGCAGGCGTCCAGCCCCAGTCCGAGACGGTCTGGCGCCAAGCCGATCGCTACGAGGTCCCCCGCATCTGCTTCGTCAACAAGATGGACCGCGTCGGTGCCAGCCTCGACCGCACCATGGACACTCTCCGCCACAGGCTGGCGGCCAATCCGGTCGCCGTCCAGTTGCCCCTTGGCACCGAGTCCTCCTTCCGTGGGGTACTCGACCTGATGAACTGCAGATCCCTGGTCTATTCCGGAGACGACGACGGGCCACCCGAGGAAGGGCCCGTCCCCGACGATGAACAGGAGCGTTTCACCCAGTACCGCGAGTCGATGATCGAGAAGATCGTCGAGACCGATGAGAACCTCATGATCAAGTACCTCGAAGGCGAGGAACTGGCCACTGAGGATCTTTGCGGTGCTCTCAGGCGCGCTACCCTCTCCCGTGGCCTGATTCCCGTCCTCTGTGGCAGCGCCCTCCGCGGCATCGGCGTTGACCTTCTGCTCGATGCGGTCACCCACTACCTGCCCGCCCCCGCCGACGTTCCCCCGGTCCAGGTCACCATGGACGACGACGGGGAGGTCCTCCTCGAACCCGACGAAGATGGCCCCCTCGCCGCCCTGGCCTTCAAGGTGATGACCGACCCCTTCGTCGGCCGGCTGGTCTACCTCCGGGTCTATTCCGGTACGCTCAAGGCGGGGGCCACGGTCGTCAACTCCACCAAGAACATCCGCGAGCGAACGGGGCGGGTGCTTACGGTTCACGCCAACCGTCGTGAAGAGGTGGAAGGCGTCGGTGCTGGCAATATCTGTGGTGCCATCGGCCTCAAGAACACCTTCACCGGCCACACCATCGCTGGCGTGAACAAGCCCGTTGTCCTGGAGCCTCCCCGCTTTCCCGAACCGGTGCTCTCGGTTGCCATCGAACCCGCAACCCGCGCCGACCAGGAAAAGCTGGACGATGCCCTTCGCAAGCTGGAAGAGGAAGACCCCACCTTCGACGTCTCCTACAACAAGGAAACAGGCCAAGCCCTCATCGCAGGCATGGGCGAGTTGCACCTCAGCGTGCTGGTGGACCGCATGAAGCGGGAGTTCGGTGTCGAGGCCAACGTGGGCAAGCCGCGCGTCTCATACCGCGAGGCCATCACCGTGCCGGTGCGTTCCGAGGGCCGGTTCGTCCGCCAGACAGGCGGGCACGGGCAGTTTGGCCACGTGCTGGTGGACTTGGAACCACGGGAACGGGGCGAAGGCTTCCTCTTCGAGAACAAGATCACCGGCGGCGTCATACCACGGGAGTACATACCAGCAGTGGAAGCTGGGATTAAGGAAGCCATCAGCAACGGTCCGATGGCTGGCTTCCCAGTCATCGACCTGAAGGTGACCTTGGTCGACGGCAGCTATCACGAAGTGGACTCTTCCGAACTGGCTTTCAAGGCCGCTGGCTCCATCGCCATCCGGGACGGCGTGCGCAAGGCCAAGCCCATGTTGCTCGAACCCATCATGGTCGGCGAGATCGTCACACCTGGCGAGTTCCTCGGTGACGTCATAGGCGACCTCGGCACCATGCGGGGTCAGATCACCAATATCGAGGGCCAAGGCGATACTCAGGTAGTCCGTGCCCTCATACCATTGGCCGAGACTTTCGGGTACACTACCGCCCTGCGGTCTCTGACCCAGGGGCGCGCCACCCACACCCTGGAATTCCAGAGTTATGAGCCTATACCCGACGACCTCTTACAGGGTATAATTCGCGGTCGTCGCTAGCGACGGCAGAGGGATCCATGACAACTCGCCAGAAGATACGTATTGTCCTCAAGGCCTTCGACTACAGGGCCTTGGACCAGTCTGCGGGCCAGATCCTGGAAACCGCAGAGCGCACCGGTGCTGTGGTGGCCGGGCCCGTACCCCTCCCCACCCGCATCCGGCGCTTCTGCGTCATACGCTCCCCCCACGTGGACAAGGACTCTCGCGAGCACTTTGAAATCCGGACCCACAAGCGCTTGATGGATATCCTGGAACCCACCTCAAAGACTATCGATGCCCTCACCCGGCTGAACCTCCCGGCAGGTGTGGATATCTCCATCAAGCTCTAGCCCCATAAACTACCAACTGCAAGAAAGACGCCAGCACGAAATCATGTCGGTACGAGGAATCTTGGGAACAAAGGTGGGCATGGCCCAGATCTTCCGCGAGGACGGTCTGGCTGTCCCTGTGACGGTGGTCAGGGCCGGTCCTTGTACCGTTACCCAGATACGCACCATGGACAAAGACGGTTACGAGGCAGCCCAACTGGGTTTTGGCGAGGCCAAGCGACTGAACCGCCCCGAACGGGGCCACCTCCGACGCTCCGGCGTATTCTCCCGCTACCTGCGTGAGTTCCCCGTGGACGACATCGGACCCCTGCGCGTGGGACAGCGGCTCACCGTGGACATGTTCCAACCCGGACAGCGCGTCGATGTCGTTGGCACCTCCAAGGGCAAGGGCTTCCAGGGTGGAATGAAGCGCCACGGCTTCGGCGGCGGTCCCCGCACCCGGGGCCAGTCCGACCGCGCTCGCGCCCCCGGCTCCATCGGGGGCGGTACCACTCCCGGCCGCGTGTACAAGGGCAAAAAGATGGCTGGTCACATGGGTAACGTGCGGGTCACTGCAAAGAACCTGGAAGTGGTCCAGGTCGACCCGGTGCGCAACCTGATCATGATAAAGGGCGGCCTCCCCGGCTCGAACAACGGCCTCCTCATGATCAAGCCAAGAGGCCAGACCGGGGCGGGTGACTGATGGAACTCCCCCTCCGAAATACACAGGGCGAAGTCACCGGCTACGTAGAGGTGAGCGACGTCATTTTCGACCAACCCATGAACCAGGCACTGGTGCATCAGGCCGTCGTCATGTACCAGTCCAACCGGCGCTCCGGCACCCACAGCACCAAGACCAGGGCCGAGGTCTCCGGGGGAGGCCGCAAGCCCTGGCCCCAGAAACACACCGGCCGCGCACGACAGGGCAGCACCCGCTCCCCCCAATGGCGCCACGGTGGCGTGGCCTTCGGTCCCAAACCCCGCAGCTACCGCAAGGACATGCCCAAACGCATGCGACATCAGGCCCTCCGCTGCGTCCTCTCGGAGAAAGCCCGCACGGGCAAGCTGGTCCTGGTGGAAGGACTTAACGTATCGACCCCCCGTACCAAGGAGATGGTCGGATTGTTGCAAAACCTGGGAGTAGGTCGCTCTACTCTCATCGTCACCCGCGAACCCGACCAGAATCTCGTCCGCTCGGCCCACAATATCGACAGGGTGTGGACTCTGCCCGTGCGCCTGCTTAATGCTTGGGAACTGCTCCGGCGTGACGGGATCATCATGTCGGTCGAAGCGGTGCAAGAAGCCCAAGCCCTCTGGCAGTCGGAGAGCCCTCGTCACACCTCCCGCTTGCTGGCGGAAGAGTCCGAATCTGTCGACGAAGATCTCATAGAGGACTCCAGCCCCGTAGAGGACGCATCGGAAGTACCAGTGTCCCCGGAAGCCCAGGCAGACGCGCCCACCGCAGAAGCCCCCGCTGGCCCGGACGACGAGGGGGAGGATTAGCACGTGAATATCCACGAAGTGCTGCTGCGGCCCATGATCACCGAGAAGAGCACCATAATGGCCGACTTGGGCAAGTACTCTTTCCAGGTCGCCCCCAAGGCCAACAAGGTGCAGGTCAAGGAAGCGGTGCAGAAGACCTTCGGCGTCACCGTGGAAGATGTGAACATCACCAAGCTGCGGGGCAAGGTCAAGCGCTATGGCCCGCGCTTCAAGAAGCGTCCCGACGTCAAGAAGGCAGTGGTCACGCTGAAGTCGGGCGACAAAATCC
The DNA here is from genome assembly GCA_012270525.1 of Dehalococcoidia bacterium. The sequence continues at coordinate 4,978 of JAAXIE010000221.1, forward strand.
AGCTTATCGAGGGGCTGTAAAATGCCTCTGAAAACCCCGCGACCCGTCACCGCCGGACTGCGCGGAGCTGTGCTCCCGTCGTTCGACGATATAACCCGCGACACCCCCGAAAAATCGCTGGTCCGCCCGCTGACCAAGAGCGCGGGACGCAACAGCCAAGGCAGAATCACGGTGCGCCATCGTGGCGGTGGTGCCAAGAGACAGTACCGCGTCATCGATTTCAAGCGAAACAAGCCCGGCGTTCCCGGTAAGGTCGTCTCCATTGAGTACGACCCGAACCGTACCGCCCGCATCGCCCT
>JAAXIE010000197.1:0-1004 GCA_012270525.1 Dehalococcoidia bacterium
GCGATGCCAGCAAACACCAGACTCCAGTCTGCGCTGTCGGCGGGAAACGCGATGTAGAAGACGCGCAGCACCACGGCGAAGGCCGCTGCCTTGCTGGCCACCGAAAGAAAGGCGGCCACCGGCGTCGGCGATCCCTCGTATACATCGGGTACCCACATCTGGAAGGGGACGGCCGACAGCTTGAAGCCAAATCCGGCCACCATCAGGACTACGCCGAGCAGCACTGCCCACGAGCCAAATGCCGTCTCACCGTCCCTCGTGACCAGCAGAGCGGAAGCGATGTGCTCCAGGTGGGTTGTGCCCGTGAACCCGAAAACGAGGGCGATACCGTACAACAATACCGCCGAACTGACTGCTCCCATGAGAAAGAACTTGAGACCGGCTTCCCCGGAGCGCGAATGACCAAGGAAGGCTGCCAGGGCGACCAGGGGCAGGGTGGCGAGTTCCAAGGCGATGTAAATCGACAGCAACTCGGTGGTGGCTCCCAGCAGCATCATTCCGCTGCCAGCGAACATCAGCAGGGCATAGTATTCGCCTTGGAACCGGCCCAGCCTGCTGCGGTAATCGGTCGAGGTGAGCACCACCAGTTCCAGGGCCACCAGCACCAGTATCTTGAAGAACAGGGCGTACCTGTCGACAAGCAGCGTCCCGAAGGGCCCCGTAGGGTCGTTGGCGACCGCCCCGTTCGGGTCGGCCCACAGAACGAAGGTGAGGGCCAGGGGGACCAGCAGCCCAAACGCCGATGCCGCCGTGAGCCAGCCCTTACGCCGCACCAGCAGGTCCAGGACCACGAGGGCGCATGCCAAGCCCACGAGAGCGATCTCCGGTGCCAGCAGGTATACGTCGTGCAGTTGCATAGACTAGGCCTGGGCCCCCATCAGGGCGATGATGGGCTGCACCCCCGCTTCGAAAACATCGGTAAGCAGCTTGGGATAGATTCCTATGACCAGTATGCTGCCCACCAGCAGGGCAATGGGCACCGCTTCCACCCAGTCGGCGTCCTT
>JAAXIE010000197.1:1062-3604 GCA_012270525.1 Dehalococcoidia bacterium
CCGTGGGCCAGGCAAAGGCTTTGAAGCTGCCGAGGAATACGAGAAGCTCGGAAACGAACCCGCTCAGTCCGGGCAGCCCCAGCGACGCCAGGCCTGCCAACAGGAAGGCTCCCGCCAACAGGGGCATGCGTCCAGCGAGCCCTCCCATATCGGGGATGTAACGGGTATGCGTCTTCTCATATACCAGTCCCACCAGCAGGAACAGCAGGCCCGTGATGGTGCCGTGGGTGAACATCTGCAGGGATGAACCGGTGAGGCCCACGCTGCTCAGGTCTCCGTCGCCCAGTGCATGCACCGAGGCCACGCCGAGCAGCACCAGACCCATGTGGCTCACGCTGCTGTAGGCGATGAGCCGCTTCAGGTCGGTCTGTCGCATGGTGACCACCGCCCCGTAGAGCACGCTCATCACGGCCAGGGCCACCAGCACCGGGGCATACTGGTCGGCTTGCCCAGGAAAGAGTCCCACGCAGATGCGTATGAACCCGTACCCGCCCATCTTCAGCAGCACGCCCGCTAGGACCATGCTGACGGCCGTGGGAGCATCGGTATGGGCGTCAGGCAACCAGGTATGGACGGGCCAGACGGGGAGCTTGATGGCGAAGGCAACCAGGAAGAACCAGAAGGCCAGTGCCGTGGGTATGGCCATGTCCAGGTGTCCTGCACCGGCCTCGGAAAGTTCGACGATGTTGAAGGTACCGCCCGGAGCCACGAATATGGCCACGATGCTGACCAGCATGAAGGCACTGCCCAGAATGGTGAACACCAGGAACTTCATGGCGGAGTACTCTTTGCGCCCCGTGCCCCATATGGAGATGAGCAGGTACATGGGCAGCAATTCCAGTTCCCAGAACAGGAAGAACAGCAAGAAGTCCAGGGAGGTGAACACGCCCATGACCGCAGTCTGCAGCACCAGCAGCCATGCGAAATACTCGCGCATCCGGTGTTCCACCCGCCACGAGGCCAGCACCGCACACAGGCCGATGAGGGCTGTCAACAACACTAGCGGGGCACTGAGGCCGTCCACTCCCAGGTGATAGGTTGCGTTCAGGGTATCGCCGGGAATCCAGTCGAGTTGGTCGATGAGTTGGTAGCCGCCCTCCGAGATGTCGTAGGCGACCATCACGTAGATCGCCAGCGCAAGATCGACCACCACAACCAGTAGCGCCGCTCCCCGGATGTGGTCACGACGTTGCAGCAGCAGGGCGATCCCCAAGACTGCCAAGGCAGGCAGGAAGACGGTCGCCGTCAGCAGACCGCCGAAGGGCATTACAACCGGGTCCGACTGAGCGACTTCAAACACCCTGCCAGACCCTCATCCCCACACCAGGTATCCGAGCAATATGGCCAGTATCCCGATGGCGATGGCCACGCCATAGGTCTGCACCTGTCCTGTCTGGGCTACGCTGACGGCCCTTCCGATGTTGCGGGAAAAGAACCCCACCCCCTCTGCAATCCCGTCCACCACGGTACGGTCGAACCAGTGAGCAATGGAGGCCACTCTGTCGTAGAAGAGACGGCGCACGCCGAGATCTTCATACAGGTCGTCCATGAAATACTTGCGTGCCAACAGGGTGCGCCCGGCCTCCCAAGGCCGGGAGACCATCGGGGCAAGGCGTCCGCCTCCCCAACGCTGCAGGACGAAGGCGAGGGCCATCCCTGCCACGGCGATGCCCATGACCAGCACTGCCAGCGGCACATTAACGCCACCCGCTGCCCCGACGTGGGCAGACGACTCTCCCAACTCCGTAACGGGCGGGACGAGAAAGCCGGTGAACCAGTGGGCGTCGATACCCAGGAATCCCGTCGTGGGGTTTGCGAGATAGCCCGAAACTACAGCCGCCACCGCCAGCAGACCCATGGGTGCGGCCATCACCAGGGGCGACTCCGCAAGATGGACCGGGTGCGACGCCTCTGCCGCCGTTCCGCCAGCATCGGCTTGCTCCCGCTCCACACCACCACGGAAACTGCCGTGGAAGGTCATCCATATCATCCGGGTGGTGTAGACCGCGGTGAGGAACACGGCGACGGCCAGCATGTAGAAGGCCGCCGTGGACACGGCACCCGATCCGCTCCATGCGTGGTGCAGCACCTCGTCCTTGCTCCAGAAGCCTGCCAACGGGAATATGCCAATGAGGCTCAGGCCACCCAGCAGGGTCGCCACGTAGGTGACGGGCATGGCCCGGCGCAGGCCGCCCATGTACCGCATGTCGAAGGTCCCCGTTGCGTGGTTGACGCTCCCCGCCCCGAGGAACAGCAGGGCCTTGAAGAAGGCGTGATTGAACAGGTGGAACAGGGCGATGCCGTAGGCCCCCAGACCCAATGCAGCGACCATGTATCCCAACTGGCTGACCGTCGAGTAGGCGAGGACGCGCTTGATGTCGTTGGTGGCGAGGGCCATGGTGGCGGCGAGCAGGGCGGTGAAGGCCCCTACAACTGCCACCGTGTGCATGGCCTCACTTGACGCCTCGAACACCGGGAAGAACCTTGCAATCAGAAAGACCCCAGCGGCCACCATGGTGGCAGCGTGGATCAGGGCGCTAAC
>JAAXIE010000140.1 GCA_012270525.1 Dehalococcoidia bacterium
AGCACGGGGTTGCGCCAGCCCCGGTAGAAAACCAGGAGTAAAGCTGGCAGGAGAACGGCCAGCAGCACAATCATGTAGACGTTGATGGAGACGCCGAAGAGCTCTTCCATGAAGGCAGTCTCAGGAGCCGGTCTGGCCCGCGGTCTCAGGGGGAGGGGATGGCACTGCGGGGGTGTCGAACCAGGTGGCCGAGGCTGGGTCCGATACCTCACGCTCGATGAGGCCGTCGCGCATCCGCACGATACGATGGGCGCGACGACCCACCTCCAGGGAGTGGGTGACGATCACGAAGGTCTGGCCGTTTTCCTGGTTCAGACGCACCATCAGGTCCATGATGTCGGAGGCCGTTTCGCTGTCCAAATCGCCGGTGGGTTCGTCGGCCCACACGATGGCGGGGGTGTTGACCAGGGCGCGGGCCAGTGTGACCCTCTGGCGCTGTCCGCCCGAAAGCTCGCCAGGCAGATGGTGGGCGCGCTCGGCCATCCCCACCAGCTCCAGCAGTGCCAGGGCCCGGCTGCGGGCTTCCTTCGAGTTCATCCCCGACACCAGCAGAGGCAGCTCCACGTTCTCCACTGTGTTGAGCACCGGCAGGAGGTTGTAGAGCTGGAAGACGAACCCCATGTTCTGGGCGCGGTAGTCGCTGCGGTAGTCATCGGGCAGGTCGTGGAGCACCACCCCATCTATGAGCACCTGGCCTTCGTCGATCTCATCCAGCCCGGACAGGCAGTTGAGCAGCGTGGTCTTGCCGCAGCCACTGGGGCCCATGATGGCCACAACCTCCTGCCGGCGTACCCTCAGGTCGATGCCACGCAGGGCATGAACCTCCAGTGCGCCGGCACGGTAGGTCTTACGGATGCCGGAGGCGTCGATTATCAGGTCTTCCATCCCATCCCTCAGCGTGGCTTCCCGGACAGCCAGCGGGCCTAGGTCGCCAGCCGCCGCGGTCGGTTTGGCTGGAAAGACCTGGTGAGCCAGGCCAGGCTGAGCTAGAGCTTAGCTACGCCCGCGTTGGCGCAGTCCTCGTCCTGTTGGGCGGTGCCGCCACCGACGCCGCAGGCGCCTTCCACCACGCCGTCGCGGATGATGGGCACGGCCCCTTGGCCTGGGATCATGTGGCCTTCGGCGGCGGCGATGCCGCGCAGGGTCACGCTGGTGTCGTAGTTCTGCTGTATCAGGGTGCTGGAGCGGCCGAATCCAGCCGAGGCTACGGCCTTGCCCTGGGAGCCGTACACGCCAGCCCAGATGGCCCCGTCCATCCGGTTGAAGGCCACCAAGCGTCCGCCGGAGTCGACCACGGCCGCGCTGATCTTGATCCCCAGCCTCTCTGCCTCTTCAATCGCTCCTGCCACCACCCGGTTCGCTTCTGCCATCGTGAGAGCCATTTCCATACCTCCGATTCTGTTGCATCTTCATGCGAGTCTCCATGCCTCTGTTCTGTTTCCAGGGCAAGGCCGGTTCCGGGGCGCCTAGGACTCCAGGAAATTGGCGATATACCCCTTGACGACCTCGACCAGCCTGTCGCACTGGGGTCCCGGCGTGTTGCCGAAGCTGTGGGGCTGGTCCTGGAAGGGTTCCAGCTGGGCTTGGCCGCCAGCCGCGTTGTACAGGGAGCAGAACCGCTCCGCTCTCTCGAAGGGCACGTTATCGTCGGCGGTGCCATGGATGACCAGTGCCGGTGGCAGGGAACATTGCTCGCCGCGCTCCAGCATCTCCACGGGATTGGCCTCGTGCATCGCCTCCTCGCCGAGGAAATAGCCAAGATTCTTGGCCGAGAGCTCGGCGTTCCCAGCCTTCTGGGAAATCTGATGGCGCACATAGGGATCGATCACCGGCCAGCAGACGCCCATCCAACCGACTGTGGCGTCGGCGTTTCCGTCCAAGGGGATCACGTTATAGCGTGGGTCGTCGGGTCGCATGGCCGAGAGGGGCAGGGTGTGACCACCGGAAGAGTAGCCGATGGCACCGAGGGTGGCGGGGTCGCCGTTGAACTCGCTGGCATGCTGCTTGAGCCAGCGGGTGCCGTAGTTGGTGTCCTGCACCTGGGCGGGGTAGGGGAACTGGGGGGCGACCCGCAAACCGATGGCTGCCACCAGCACGCCGCTGGACGCGATGGGGCGTGTGGTGACCGGGTTGTTCTCGTGGTTACCCGCGCTCCAAGCACCGCCGTGAACGCTCAACAGCACCGGAAAAGGGCCCTCCCCCTGCGGCTGGTAGATGCGCACCATGCGGGACTCGCCTTGGTAGTTGAGGTACTCAAGGTCGAACTCACGGATCTCGTAGGTGGCATTGGGGTCGTAGCGCACGATTCTCTTGGTGGTCATCTTCCCTCACTTTCTGATATCGACTGCCACATTTAGGTGCTCCTCATGATTCGAGTGAAATGAACCCGGGTCGGGGGCCGCTGCCACGGTTCTTCATGGCATTGGCCATGTCCTCGACCGCCTGCGGCCCAGCACGGGCCAAGGCCTCCTCCTGCTTGACTTGGTCGCTCCAGCGGTAGCCAACCACCTCTGAGTAGAAAGGCGTGAGACGGACGCCATCGCGGCGTCGCTCACGACAATCGAGGATGTAGTCGAGAACGTTCCTGATGGTCGGGGGGTCGGTCCAGTCGGCGCGGAACAACACCCGTCCGCTGCCACGGGCGATGATGTAGGTCATGTTGGGCAGGGTGCCGTACATGTGATGGCCGGTGCCGACCACGTCGTCCACCAGGATGGGCCGTTCGATGCCAAGAATCTGCTTGAAGGCCATGGCATGGGATATCTTCTGCTCGATGCTGCCATGGGCTGGGTAGTGTTCCCCTGGATGAGCCTCCCGGGTGTAGACGAAGACGGACTTGAAGCCCCTGCTCTCGTACTCCTTGGCCATGGGTTCCAGTGCCGGCGCCGCCAGCGAGCAATAGGGTCAGGTGAGGGAGCCGAACTCGATGAGCAGGTCGTCGTCCTTCCAGTAGTCGCTCAACTGGACGGTCTGGCCGGTGTCGAGCAGGGTCGCGGGGAAGTCCGGGGCCCTGTCGCCCACCTTCATGTGTTCGCGGAAGGAGGCAAAATCAGACGCACTGGAACCCGGCCCGAAGTTCGCGTAGTTGTAGGCCTCAATCTCGGTTTGTGTGGCCATACTCCCCTCTACCTTCTACTTGATGGGCCCCTGATGGCTTGAAGTTTGAGGCGGTCCGCGACTTGCATTCCCTCAGTCGGCAAGAGTGGTGGCCACCCTGGACGCCGATCCCTGGAAGGCAGGCATAACCTCTTGGGCGAAGCGCTTGAGTTGCTCGCTGAACTCGGCGAAGGGCATCCCCTCGGGCCAGTGCAGCACGATGTGTTCCAGTCCCGGGTATTTCTCTTCGGTCTCCTTTAGCCAGGAGACGAACTGCTCCGACGGGCCGCAAATCCATGCCTTCTGCTGAACTCCGTCTTCGATGTGAGGCAGGCGGGCCGGTGCACCGGGTGTGCCCCAGGCGCGGCCCTGCTCGTCGGTGTAGCGAACGAAACCAAAGGGAGCGAACCACTTGTAGCGCTC
>JAAXIE010000053.1 GCA_012270525.1 Dehalococcoidia bacterium
CCTACGTTTCTGGCGCGGAGCCTGGAGGTGCGCGAGGTGCGCCCGCTGGGCGATTCGGGACACCATCTCAGGTTGAAGCTGCGGGAAAACGGGGCGACCTTCGATGCTGCTGCCTTCCGCCTAGCCGAACGGTGGCAGGAAGGCGTGGGATGGATCGACGCGGTCTACCGCTTGGAGACGGAGTGGCGAGGTGGCTCGGAGGTGGTGTCACTGAGACTTCTGGACTTCAGGCCGACGGCGGGCACATCAGCTGTTTCCTGATTCGGTGGAGGCGGTGCGACGGCGAGGCGGGGCTTGGGGGGTCTGGGGACGGCGAGGGCCGGGGCGCACCAACTGGGCCTTGTAGGCCAGAAGAGGCACCACGATTATCAGGATGGCGATGCAGACCAACTGGGCCTGATTCAGGTCCCATATCTTGTCGTCGTCCAAGCGCAGGAAGCTGATGAAGAAGCGGCCGATGGCGTACAGGCCACCATAGAGGGCGAAGATCATGCCGTCGGGACGCAGGCGGTCGCGCATGAACCAGACGACTCCGAGGATGGCCAAGTCCAGTAGCATCTCGTAGACGACGGCGGGATGGGTGGGGGTGCGGGCGATTATGCCCTCGGCGGCTGCGAGGGCGGAGTTGGCGTAGAGGGCCACAGTTTCGGGGTGGGTATACACGACGGCCCATGGCAGGCTGGTGGCGGTGGCGAAGTGCTCGCCGTTGATTATGTCGCCCACACGGCCGATTATCATGGCGATGAGAAGAGCAGGGGTGGCGACGTCGGCGAGACGGCCCACACTGGGCAGGTCTGCCTTCGCGGGCTCTCCCAACCAACGAAAATATTTGCCCCAGAAGGCGAGGAATCTGGGGTGGTTGCGGATGATCATGTAGGCGGCGCCGAGGACGAATCCGCCGGAGATGGCGCCGATGATGGTGATGCCACCGCTCCATACCTGGAAGACCCGTGTGAGGTCGGAGCTGTAGTAGGCCCACTGGTCCTGGACGTGCAGGGCACGGGAGCCGATGATGCCGCCGATGATGCACCAGAGGGCTACCGAGTATATGGCGTCGGAGTTGAGTCCCTGTCGCTTGCCCAACTGGGCGGTGATAACCACGGCGGCGGCGACGGCGATGAAGGTGAACAACCCGTGCCACGTGAGGGTGAACCCGCCAGCACTGAACAGTGTGGGGTCCATCCCGATGCGAATTTCCATTAGTCCTGGCAAATCGACTCCCAACCCTTCTCTATGGTGCTAACAAGGTATGTCGGCCAGCCCTCATCTTGCAAGTGCTTCCTGACCCGTTCCCCCTTGGTCTGGGAGTCAAACAGGGAATAGAGACCTGGGCCGCTGCCACACAGGTGGACCTCGGAAGCTCCGGCAAGATGCAATGCGCGCCTGGCGTCGTCGAAGCCGGGGTAGACGTGGCTGGCTACGGCGTCGAAAGTGTTGTAGAGGGGCTGAGACGGGAAGCATCCCTGCTGGATGGCCTGGGTCGCCATCCGGCAGGCGGCACCGTCGGAATAGGTATCGGGCGGCAGGCTGCGGTAGAGCCGGCCCGTCTTTCCTTCCAGGTTGATATCGGGGTACAGGAGCAACACCCATCTCCGGGGCACCGAAGGCAGGACGGTCACGCGGTCACCGCGACCGTCGGCCCTGGCGGTGCCTCCCACGAGGAAAAAGGGCACGTCAGAACCGAGTCCGGCTGCGATGTGGGACAACTCCGGCAAAGGCATCTGCAGCCCCCATAACCGGACCAAGCCAGCGAGGGTGGCGGCCGCGTCGCTGCTGCCACCACCCAAGCCCATGGGGGCAGGAATACGCTTTTCCAAGTGGATGCGGGCCCCATGGGATACCCCGGCGAATTCTCTCAACCGAGTGGCGGCCTGCCATACGAGGTTGTCCTCGCGGTCCAGACTTTCTTCAGAGCATGTCAACTGCAGAGTCGACGACCGTTCGAGGTGGAGGATGTCGTAGAGAGCGATGTTCTGGAGGATACTCGCAATCTCGTGGTAGCCGTCGGGGCGACGGCGCAATACTTCGAGGACGAGGTTAACCTTGGCGTAGGCGCGCAATCGCATTGTTCAGGCTCCGGCCTGATGTCTACGGAGCCAACTGCGGTACAACGAGACCCATTCATCGAGGGAAAGGGTGCCGGGACGGCGGATGGGGTCGATGGATGCGCCTTCCAGGATGATCAAGCCCTCTGCGGGGGTCGTGTTGAGTCCGCGGGCCAGGGCGTTGTGCAACTGCTTACGGCGTGCGGAGAAGGCGGCCTTTGCGAGTTTGAAGAATGGGGGAGCGTCGGCTGACGGCAACAGGGGTTGTGGCCTGACGTCGATCCTCACGACGGCGGAGTGGACTTTCGGGGGTGGTCTGAAGGCGGAAGGGGGAACGGAGCAGACCAGGGAGGCGTTGCCATAGAACTGGACGGCGAGGGAAAGGAGGTCCATCTTGCCGGGAACGGCAACCATGGACAGGCCGACCTCCTGTTGCACCATGACCACCAACATTTGGGGACGGGGTTCGTGTTCGAGCAATCGTCGCACGATGGGGTTGGCCGCGTAGTAGGGGAGGTTGGCGATGATTTTCCAAGTCGAATACGGCAAGGACGAACCGGGTAGCGTGAAGGGGCGGTAATCGCAACTGCGGGCATCATCGCAGAGGACCTGAAGGTTCGGAGGGTTGCCTAGACGCTGCGGGAGGACTTCGGAGAGGTAGGGATCCACTTCGATGGCAACCACGCGACCGGCCCGGTGGACCAACTGGGAAGTGAGCACACCACGCCCAGGGCCGATTTCCACCACCAAATCGGAGGGTTTCAGGTCGCCAGCATCCAGGATTCTATCGACGACATGGTGGTCGAGGAGGAAATGTTGACCGAGGGACCTGGCGGGGCGACGACGCTTAGTTGCGCCGGATGAGGAGACCGGAGTGGTCATGAGAGTGGATGGGTAAGAGACCGTGCACCGCCCGTCGACGAGGGCCCATGGACGTGTCCTTCAGAGTAGCTCCAGCCAGGCAAGCCCACGGCACCCGAAGGCCCCTGCTTACCGTTGCTCCTTCCGGCCTGGCGGGGTTCACAGGTCTCCGCCGCGTGGGACCCAGCCTTCCATACTACACTTTCGGGATAGAGGCGCATCGGCCAAGCCTCGGGGGGGAATTCGACCTCGCTGTAGCGGATTGCGAGTTCAGGGCACCGCTAGCTCCCCGCCTAGCACGGCCTCGTCATCATGGTAGGCCAGGGGTACGGCGGGTGTCAAACGGGGCCGGGGGTGAGAGAGTTTCGGACTGCTGTGAGGGTGGATTTCTGTGCGGGCGGATACGAGTAGGCAGGTGTTCCGGATGGTTGGCGACAGGGTTAGGATACGTTGGAGATATTGACCTGCAGGAAGGCACTCGTATAGGCTAGACGATGGCTACAGCAACGGACCATATGCACGCAGTTGTCTCCTGGCCCGCTAGCTCAACTGGCAGAGCAGCTGACTCTTAATCAGCAGGTTCTCGGTTCGACCCCGAGGCGGGTCACCACCAGGAAATCCGGTCAGCCCGGCTGTCCCTCCATGATGGGAAGGGCTTATTCTTGAAGCTTTCCAGCCTGACGGTTAAGGGCCCTCTATGCACCTGAGTGTGCGGTTCTCCCGCCCAAGACCTCCAGTACGCCTGCGGGCACACCTGCACCGGGTCTCTGTATCTGCAGCCGGAATAGCCTTCCGGCGAGGCTTGACTCTCCTCTTCGACCCAAAGGTCAAGACGCATTTCCGGTGGTATGTTTTCCAGTGCCTGCTGGCTGCGGCGACGCTGGGGGTGATTCTCTCGATCGTGGACGCGGTTGACCGTGCGGTAATCGTGGCGGCCATAGCGTCCACTGCCTTCGTTCTTTTCGTCACGCCGAGCAGCCCGATGGCCCGTACGCGCAACGTGATAGGGGGGCACCTGGTGGCACTGCTGGTAGGGACTGCTGCCTCGCATCTGCCCATAGACACGGCCTTGCATTTTGCGGTGGAGGGGTCCCTGGCGGTGGGGTTCGCGCTGTTTCTGATGGCAGCCACCGATACCGAGCATGGTCCTGCTGCTGGGACGGCCCTGGCGGTGGTTATCGGGGGCTTCAGTTGGAGTCTTGCTGCTCTACTGGGGACAAGCATACTGGTGCTGGCTGTGGCACAACGGCTGCTGAGGCCCCATCTACACGACCTGTACTAGGGCGGGTCCGCGAACCAGGAGATTGGGGGCAGGCAACGATGCGACCTGTTGAAGAATGTTCCGGGTTGGAAGATAGGGCAGGTGCGCGGGTTGACCATGGGTTGGGCGATACATAGCATGGACTATGGAGGTGCTTCATGGCTTACCACGATATCTCCCTGAACCTGTCGGAAGAGACGGCACGCTGGATCAACTCGGCACCCTACGAGTTGGCCGAGCGCAGGCGTACCAGCAGGGGCGATTCTGCGAACAGTTCGGCGGTAAACATGAGCGTCCATGCTGGGACGCACCTGGATGCTCCGTTCCATTTCATCGAGGGAGGAACGACCATCGACGAGATTCCGGTGGAGGCCTTTGTTGGGCCTGCGCTGGTGCACGAGGTCGATGCTGGGAGGTACATCACCCGGGAGCACGTGGAGGCCATACCGTTGCAGGGTGATACGAAGGTGTTGTTCAAGACCCGCAACTCCAAGCTGCTGCACGAGCCGGAGTACGTGGCGGACTTTGCCGCTTTTTCGGTGGAGGCCGCGGAGGCGCTGGTGAGCCGAGGGGTGCGTTTGGTGGGACTGGACTATCTTTCGGTAGCTCACGCTGACAGCCAGGTACCGGTGCATCTCGCTTTCCTCAACCATGGGGTGGTGCTACTGGAAGGGATCGACCTCTCGGATATCGAGCCGGGTCGGTACGAGTTGATGGCCGTTCCGTTACGTCTACGCGGTGCCGATGGGGCTCCCTGCCGGGCCATATTGCGCGATCTTCCAGGCTAGGACCATCGCGGATAGGGCCGTGGTAGAATCGGTGGCGTTGCTTGTGCAGTGACACCACGTTCCTTCCCCGACTATAGAGGGCGGTGCGTCGCTGACTGATGGTCTTCGTGCACTTGGGGAAGTGTCGGAATTGGCAGACG
>JAAXIE010000045.1 GCA_012270525.1 Dehalococcoidia bacterium
TGCCACTGGTGCCACGTCATGGAGCGCGAGTCCTTCGAGAACGACGAGATTGCAGCCCTGATGAACGAGCATTTCGTGAACATCAAGGTGGACCGGGAGGAGCGTCCCGATCTGGACGCAGTGTACATGGAAGCAGTGCACACCCTCACCGGCAGTGGTGGCTGGCCGATGACCGTGTTCCTGATGCCCGATGGTCGGCCCTTCTATGGCGGCACCTATTTCCCGCCGGAAGACCGTGGCAACATACCCGGCTTTCCACGATTGGTGATGGCAATCGCCGATGCTTATCGCACCCGTCGTGGCGAGGTGGTGCAGTCCATCAACCAGTTGATGGGGCACCTGGGGCAATCGGCACGGCTGCCGCGGTCCCTCCAGCCCCTGACCAACGAAACGCTGCACAGGGCGTTCCAGTCCCTGGCCCCTGCTTTCGACCACGAGCTCGGTGGTTTTGGCAACGCTCCCAAGTTCCCCCAACCCATGATTTACGAGTTTCTGTTGCGTTACCACCATATGTCCAACAACCCCCGCGCCCTGGAGATGTCCGAGGCAACGCTGCAGGCGATGGCGCGAGGCGGCATATACGACCAGGTGGGAGGAGGCTTCCACCGGTACTCCACAGACCGCCGATGGCTGGTGCCCCACTTCGAGAAGATGCTCTATGACAACGCCCTACTGGTGCGTCTCTATCTCCACGCCTTCCAATCCACCGGCGACCTCATGTACCGGCACGTGGCAACCGACATCCTCGACTACGTGGTGCGGGAGATGACGGACTCTGCTGGTGGCTTCTATTCCAGCCAGGATGCCGATAGCGAAGGCGAGGAAGGCAAGTTCTTCATCTGGACGCCGGATGAACTCAGAGAAGTGTTGGGCGACGAGGACGGCGAGCTCGTGGCTGCCTTCTACGGGGCCAGCCAGTTGGGGAACTTTGAGGGTAGCAACATCCTGCATCTGCCCCATGATGCCGACGATTTCGCCGAGGCCGTGGGAGTGTCCGCGGAACAATTGGCCCAAACGCTACAGAGTGCCAGGGAGAAGCTTCTGGATGCCCGGGAGAAGCGGGTGCACCCGGGACGTGACGACAAGATTCTTACGGGCTGGAACGGCCTGATGCTGCAGGCCTTTGCCGAGGCAGCCGCTGTCCTGGACAGGCACGACTACCGTGAAATCGCCGTTGCCAATGCCAACTTCCTCCTGAGAGAAATGCGTCCTGCCGGCAGGCTGTTGCGCAGCTACAAGGATGGAGAGGCCAGGGTGCTGGGTTACCTGGAAGACTACGCATTCCTAGCCGAGGGTCTTCTGCTCGTTTACGAGTTGACCTTCGACCAGCACTGGATCGACGAGGCCCGCTCCCTGGCCGACGCGATGATCGATCTGTTCTGGGATGAGGACGCTGGCTTCTTCTACGAGACGGGCAGGGACGCGGAGAAGCTGGTGGTTCGACCGCGGGAGTTGTTCGACAACGCGATCCCGTGTGGCGGTTCCATGGCGGCGATGCTGCTCCAGAAGCTATCGGTCTTCACCGGCGACTCGAGTTACGCCCAGAAGGCAGCTGCCACCCTGCGAAGCGTGCAGAATATCGTGGCCGACCACCCCATGGGGATGGGCAACTGGCTTTCCGCCCTCGATTTCTACGTCGGCTCCGTAAAGGAAGTAGTGGTCATCGGCCCGCAGGACGACCCTGGAACCCGCCAACTGCTGGCGACGGTGCATGGGAAGTACCGGCCCAACAAGGTGGTTGCTGGCGGTGACGGCAAAGAATCAAGCCCTGCCATCCCCCTGCTTCAGGACCGTGGGCTGATCGATGGCCGTGCCACGGCCTACGTGTGCCAGAACTACGCCTGCCAGTTGCCGGTTATTGCCCCTGCCGACCTGCTGGAGCAACTGGACCAGTGAAGAAGTACCGGGCGATTCTTACAGCAGGCCTTCCACCGCTCGGGTAACCGCGTCGTAGTCCGGGTGTTCCCGGATTTCAGGAACATACTGCGCGTGCGTCACTGCTCCGCCTCCATCCACCACGAAGACCGCGCGGCAAAGCAGCCTGTTCTCCTTCATCAGAACGCCGTAGGCCTCGCCGAACGCTGCCGTGCGATGGTCCGAGAGGGTCCTGGCGTTGTTGATGTCGTTGGCCCCGCAGAAGCGTCCCAAGGCAAAGGGCAGGTCCATGCTGACGGTGATCACTTCCACGTTGTCGGGGTGGTCCGATGCCAGACGGTTCAGTCGGATGGTCTCCTCGGCGCACACACCAGTATCAAGGGATGGCACCGATGCCACGACACGGACCTTTCCCTGGGAATCGCTCAGGTTGACGGGGGCCATGTCCTTGCCGATGGCAGTGAAACCGGGGGCTGGATTCCCAGCCCTGATTTCAGGTCCCACCAAGGTCACGGGGTTCCCCAGCATGGTCACAATTCCGGTCCTCTCCTCGGGCACGTCTTCCTCCTCATGTACATCGCCGGGCCCGTAGACCGGACTCCCAGCATGTCCTGTTCGTGGGGATCATGCTATGCGCTGCTCGCTGGCACTGTCAAACGAG
>JAAXIE010000348.1 GCA_012270525.1 Dehalococcoidia bacterium
ATGTACGGATAGCCGTGCTGCGCAGCCCAGATGATGGTCTCCGGACTGGTGATTCCCGGCACCCAGATGGGCGGATGGGGCTTCTGCAGAGGCAGCACCCAGGGGTTCACCACCCGGTACTGGAAATGCTTGCCCTCCCAGCGGAAGGGGCCCGGAGTGGTCCAAGCCTTCACAATGAGGTCGTGCGCCTCGTAGAAGCGCTCCCGGTTGTGGGTCGGGTTGATGTTCACCGCAACGCTCTCCGTCCCCACGCCCCTCACGAAACCGCACACCACCCGCCCGCCGGATATGGTGTCCATCATGGCCACCTCTTCCGCCACTCGCAGCGGGTTCTCGTGGATGGGCAGTATGTTCCCCAGCAGGACGATGCGCCCCTTGCTGGTGTTGCGGGCTAGAATGGCACCTATGAGGTTGATCCCCGGCATCATGTTGAGCGGGTTGTTGTGGTGCTCGTTGATCACCACTCCGTCGAACCCCTCTTCCGCTGCATACTGGAACTCATCGAGGTACATCCCGTATAGCCTGGAAGCTGTCGCAGCATCGAACTCCTGGTTGGGCAGCATCAGGCTCGTATAACCCAACTGCCCCGCCAACTCCTGCGAGTACGCCGAATAGGCCATCTCATTGAAGAACAGCACCTCTTTGACCATGTAACTCCCTCCTACCCAGACGACTCCCCCGCCCGCCACCCACCGGCCCCGTAGACTCTACCCAAACCGCGTCCAGGCGTCTATATTGTCCAACTGCGTTGGGGGGCAAGGTACGGCGTGCCAAGGGGCTCGACGGTAACGACCTCCGCAGGTAGAGCTCAGAGCCTCCAGAGGCACACCTCTTGAAGGTGGAGGTCTTTGGCGTCTTCGTGCAGGATGTTGCCCGCGACGTCCTGTATGCGGTGAGTGGTGGCCACGTGTCTGCTATTGGGCAATGAATGCTTGACGATGCAGCTTGACGCATTGGCATAATGGTGGGAGGGCAGGGCCTTATGTGCTAGGATATGGTGAGGCGACCATCCCTGAGCTTCTCCCATATCGAGAATTCTTGGAACAGCCTTTCCAGCAAATCCAGCGAGATCTCTGTAGTAGGTTTTCTAGCCAACCGGTGTGTCCTGGAGCGAGCAGATGATGCTAATGAATGAACTGGCTCAATTGTTGCAAGGATACGTTCTGTCTTCAAGCAGCCTTAAGGATTGTGTGGAGTGGCTGTCGGGCGTGGATTGGGATGCATCAGATTTGGACGAAGAAGAGGCAAGAACACTCGGCTTGTTCGAATTGCTGGCTACAGAAGTTTCGGAAGGACTCAGAGTGGAGAGAGAATTCTGGGACGAGGCTGCTAGGCTTGTAGCAGCAAGGACGGGTAACGTGTTCAGCAGGCAGACATTCCCTGAGATCTCGCTCGCTACTGGTACTGCTAGCACCTCTTCGCCTGCCTTAGTTGTCAGTGTGCCGGTCCGGGAGTCACGATTCTGGAATATATCACCTCTAATGGCACTTTCGTCATAAGCAGATCGTCGAAGTGTATCAAGAACCAATATACCCCTGGCATTTCAAGGGGCATGTTCATCTGGGATAAGAGGTTCTGCCCGCGATTATTTCCCTCTAAATGGACTGAAAGAGTTATTGGGGCTAGAGTTTCTCCAGAGGGGAGCTGAGGTGTAATCCTGACTGGGTGCGACCCCCGCACGTCCCCGGACTTCATGGCTATTGCCAAAGTCAAATTAAGTTGGGTGGTAGGCATTTCCAACGGAGGTTCAGGGCCAGATGCGGTGGTCGTTATTCGGTCCACCAGCCGTATCAGTGATAAGACTCCAGACGCCTCTTGCAATACTTGTTCGCAGAAAGTGGCTGCTGCTATGTAAGGGCCGCGCTCGAATGGCATCTCGTCTTCCTTGTTGGAGTGTTACAGGTCAGATGGTGCAGGGCCAATCCAAAGACAGTAAGCCAGCTAATCTAGCAGTCATGTCCGAGGAATTAGGCGTGGCGAGAATTAGTCGCTCGGAGGCAGCATACAATGTCATATGACGTGATTATCGTGGGAGCTGGCTCCGCTGGCGGAGCACTGGCGACTAGGCTTTCCGAGGACCCCAGCCGTTCCGTCCTGCTCCTCGAAGCCGGTCCCGATTACCCGGACTTCGATCACCTGCCCGACGACCTGAAGTTCGGACGCAGTGCCCTTCGCTCCGCCTACGGCACCCACGACTGGGGCTACGAGGCCACTGCGACCCCCGAGCACGAAGGCCCCATCGCCATCCCACGGGGCCGGGTGACAGGCGGCTCAAGCGCTGTGAACGGGCAGGTGGTCTTCCGTGGAGTGCCCGAGGACTACGACCATTGGGCATCGATGGGCAACGACGAATGGGCCTACGCCAATACCCTGACCTATTTCCGCAAGATGGAGACTGACCAGGACTTCCGGGGCGATTTCCACGGCTCCGATGGCCCCATCCCCGTGCGCCGTCACAAGCGTACGGAGATGCTGCCCAGTGTACGAGCCTTCTACGACGCCTGCCTAGCCGAGGGCTACGAGGAGTTTCCCGACCAGAATCACCCCGATTCCACCGGGATCGCACCCACCCCCTTGAACAACCGCGGCGGAGTTCGAGTCAGCACTGCGCTGGCCTACCTCGACCAAGCCCGGCACCGGCTGAACCTCACCATCCGGGCCAACGTACTGGCCCGGCGCATTATCTTCGAAGGGAAACGTGCCATCGGGATCGAGGTCGAAAGCAACGGTGAGGCCTTCAGCGTCTACGGCGACCAGATTGTCATAAGCGGAGGTGCCATCAACTCGCCCCAACTCCTTATGCTGTCCGGCGTGGGGCCGTCCCACCAACTCCGTGACGCTGGCGTTCCGTTGCTGCACGAGTTGCCTGGTGTGGGCCAGAACCTGCGAGACCATCCCGTGGTGTACCTCGTTTACAAGCAACTGGGGGAGCGCCCCGTGGACTTCGAGGCCTCCATTCAGACGGTCTTGCGCACCACCGTGGAGGGTTCCGATACCCGAAACGACATCCAGATATTCCCCATACAGATGGAGCCGGAGAATCTGGCCTCCCGGTTCCCCATCGCCACCGGCCTGAACTGCTTTTCCATCATCATCGCCCTGCAGAACGCCTCCACTGCGGGCGAATTGACGCTGGCCTCCTCCGACCCCAACTCTCCGCCCCGCTTGGACTATCGCTACCTCACCGACCCATGGGACAGGGAGCGAATGCGACGGGCCGTGCGCCAAGCCCTGCGCATATGCGAACAGCCAGCCATGCGCGCAATCCTCGGCGACAGACTTGTACCCGCAGAGGCAGACCTCGCGTCTGACGAGGCTTTGGAGTCCTGGATTCTGCGCACGGTAAACACGGAGCACCACTCTTCGGGCACCTGCAAGATGGGCCCCGCCTCGGATCTTATGGCAGTGGTGGACCAGTATTGCCACGTCCATGGCTTGGAGAACCTGCGGGTCGTCGATGCGTCGGTCATGCCCAACGTCGTCCGGGTCAACACCAACGCCACCACCATCATGATCGGGGAACGCGTGGCCGACTGGATGAAAGAGGGCAGGTAGGCCGTCCAGCAAGGACGCTGGAAACCTCCGGGGTCTCTGACCAGCTAGTCCCCGCGCAACCTGCGCAACTCGGCCTCTAGCTCTTGGACCCGCTCCTCTGCCTCTTGGACCCGCCCCAGTGCCTTTTCCTTGGCAGCATGCTCCTCCGTATGGCTCAGTAGCCATTGCCCAGCGATGCCGTCGAAGAACCGTAGACGGCCGGCGTCCCAGCACAGGTCCAGGTTGAGGGTGGGGCTGTGTCCCCAGACCATTCCGTCGGCCTCGCGGTGGAGGTGCAGTGGCTGGTACTCCCCTCCCGACAGGGCCTCTCCTGCGAGGGGCTCGCCGTAGAAATCCCCACCCGTCTTGTCGTAGCGCCAGTATTCTCCTATGCCCAACTCGGCGTACAACTGGCGCTTTGCCATCAAGTCGGTGGTGGCCGTGCTCGGGGCGCCTATCTCCAGCACGAAATCGGGTGGCTTGCCAACCTCCCATACCCTGTAGGTATTGAACCGTTCGATCGAGGAACGGTCGATGTCAAAAACCACGTAGCAGTCGGGCGACACCCATCGCCGTGGGTCTCCCTCTTGGTAATAGATGAAAGTATTGCCGTTTACATGGCAACCCGGCACCTTCTCGAAGTGGGTCTCCAGAATGGCCACAATCTCGCGGAATAGTGGACTTTGGAACTCTCCATCGGGCAAGGGCATACCGTCCGTTTCGGGGTAGACAATTTCGGTGTGCTCTCTACCCTTGGTGGTCATCTCGCCTCCTTCCGCCACAGGATTCTATCACAGGCCCCCCGCGGTCCCTGTGGAAACCTTGGAGAGACGCCCTCCGCGCGCGGCCTCAACGAAGGACGCGTAGCATGCCATTGGGAAGTGTTCAGTGGCGCGCTCGGCAGGATTCGAACCCGCGACCCCCTGGTCCGAAGCCAGGTGCTCTATCCACTGAGCTACGAGCGCGAGAATGGGTGCTCGCTGTTCGAGGGAAGTGACTTGAAACGTGGTTTGGGGTGAGCGATGGGATTCGAACCCATGATCTCCTGAGCCACAGTCAGGCGCATTAACCCCTTTGCTACGCTCACCACGGGTGCACTGAAACACAAGTGTACGGCCAGCAGGTCAACTACGTCAACGTGGACTCTGGTCACTTGGCAACCCAGAAACTCTGACACGGCCTGGGTGCCATTCCTCAACTACCATGACCTGGGGGTTTGTCCTCCCTGTTGATTGACGCTGAGGTGCCGTCGGTGCGTGATAAACTGGAAAGGAGCCGTTCAGCCAACCGTGGAGGGTAGCCATGACCGAACTCGTCAACGAAAAGTGCGAGGCCTGCCGGGCCGATTCGCCCAAGGTTACTGATGAGGAAGTCGCCCAATTCCAGCCCGTCGTCTCCGAATGGGCCATCATCGAGGAGAACGACATTCCCAAGCTGCAACGGGTGTTCCGCCACCCCAACTTCGCATCCGGTCTCGCCTTCACTGGTGCTGTAGGAGCCCTCGCCGAAGAGCAGGGGCATCACCCGCGCATCGTCACCGAGTGGGGTCGGGTGACGGTCACTTGGTGGACCCACAAGATACGGAACCTGCACCGCAACGACTTCGTGATGGCTGCCAAGACCGACCAACTGTACCAACCCGAAGCTTGACGTATCCCCGGTCGTTGAAGTGCCCATCGATACGGTCTCCATCCGGTACAGCCTATGAGTCGCTGGCCCCGTGCATCGGAGGCCGTTATTGGGCTGGATTTATCTGCATGGTGACGGTGTAGCCATCTTCGTAGGTGGTGGTGTGACCCTTCCCCGTGGTGTCCTCGATGAGCCGGACATCGCCGGGCACAAAAGTGTGGGACGTGCCGTCACTCAGACCAATGGTGGTCCTTCCAACCAGGCCCACTTGCCACCGGCGGAACGGAGCAGGATGCCAGTCCAGATATCGGCCCGGTTCCAAGTCCTGAACGCTGAAGCTCATGGTGCCTCCGGACTCCTTGACGGCGGCGAACTCGCTGGCCGGTATCTCCTCGATGTGGCTCTCGCCGTCGTCCCCCGTGTACAACCGATACACTCCCATGCTCAGGCCTCCTTGGTGCCTCGATCCGAATTCGACATCGATGCTAACAAAAACAGCCCCCACGCGGAAGCAGGCCCCCGGAAGCTTTCCCACAGGCCTCATGTCTGACACCTGCCCCTTGCTAGAGGCTGGTGGTGCGCCTACTATGAAATCGTGGTAGATGGAGACTTCGGCCCTTTGCGCCCGACGGATTCCAGTAGACCTCCCAGCGTTCCGGCTCCGCCACCTCGCGGCTTGATGAAAAAAAACAAGACAAGAAAAAGGATGTCCGGTGACTCAGCCAACAGTTGCTCCCAATGGGCTAGCGGACGCCGGGTTTGCTATTGAGACCAGCAGCTTGGTACGCCAATTCGGGTCGGTACGCGCCGTTGATGGCGTAGACCTCAATGTATTGTACGGCGAAATATACGGGTTCCTCGGTCCCAACGGGGCTGGGAAGACGACCGTCATACGAATGCTGGTCACCCTTCTGGCTCCCACCTCGGGGGCCGTTACGGTGGCTGGGGTCGACGTTCTGGCCCATCCCGATGAGGCCCGTCTGCACATCGGCGTAGCCCTCCAGGATGCTGCCTTGGACAATAAACAGACCGGGCGGGAACTGCTCCGGTTGCAGGCGCAACTCTACGGCCTGACCCGTAAGCAGGCCGACCGCCGCATCTCCGACCTCTCCTCCCTGGTCGATATTGGCGATGCCATGGACCGGTTCGTAGGGACCTACTCCGGCGGGATGAAACGTCGCCTTGACCTAGCCGCAGCCCTGATTCACCGTCCTGAGGTACTTTTCCTCGATGAGCCTACCACCGGACTGGACCCCATCAGCCGCGCCCGGATCTGGGATGAGGTCCGCGCCATCAATGAGGAGATGGGCGTCACGATCTTCCTGACCACCCAGTATATGGAGGAAGCCGATTCCCTTGCCCACCGCGTCGGTATCATCGACCGGGGACGCCTGGCCGTGGAAGGCACGCCAGCCGACTTGAAGCGGGCCCGGGGTGATGACCTGATCCTTGTGCGCTTGGACCACGACGTGGAGCTGGCCGCCTCTGTGCTGCGCGACATCGCTTCGGTGCACCGGGTCGAGGTACACGACCAGGAATTGACGGTGAGCGTGAGCAACGGCGCCGCTGTCATCAGCACCATAGCTCTGACCCTCAACGAGCGCGGGATCGCCGTTCAGGAGCTCACGTTACGCACCCCCACCCTGGACGACGTGTTCCTGTCGGTCACCGGCGCCCGTTTCCAGGAAGGGCAAGCCCCAGCAGCCGTCATCGAGACGCCCACTTCTCAGCGCGGCGAGGACTGACCGACGCAGGCTCGGCTTAAGGAAATAGTCTATCGTGCATTCCAACGGGCGTTGGGCACCGGGGCAAGCTCCTCCTCCAGCCGCGACCATTTCTCTATCAGTCACCGACTCCAAGGAGGTTTCATGCAGGCTGTAGCTTCGCAGCCACAAGTACGTGCCCGCAAGAGAGGATTCCTGTGGGACGTCCTAACCCTTTCGCCACGAGCATTGCGCGCGGCAGCAAGAGACACCGAGGTCACCATTCCCGCTCTGGTCATACCCGTATTCATGTACGTAGTCACCATCGGGGCATTGCAAGACTTCGCCGAGCGGATTCCCGGCATGGACTACCGCGCCTTCCAGATACCGGTGGCTGTCCTGTTCGCCGTCACCGGCATCTCGCGTGCCATAACCGTGGTAACCGACATCCAGACCGGGTACTTCGACCGGTTGGTTATCAGTCCGGTGAACAGGCTGGCCCTGCTGCTGGGCCTGATGGTCTCCGATTTCGCACTGGTTGTAGTTCTGACGGTGCCCGTCATCATAATGGCGGTCATCGCTGGCGTCAGTTTCCAGACTGGCATTCCCGGGATACTCCTGTTCATGGCCATGGCAGGGATATGGGGCTTGGTGTTCGCTGGGTTCCCCTACGCCATCGCCTTCAAGACGGGTAATCCGGCTGCGGTTAACATAAGCTTTCTGCTCTTCTTCCCTTTCCTCTTTATGACCACGCTGTTTGTGCCTCAGGAAGCAATGACTGGCTGGATGGCAACCTTGGCCAGTTACAACCCCGTCACCTACCTGCTCGCTGCACTACGGTCGTTGATCTCCGTAGGGTGGGAACCCTTGGAACTGGTCAAGGGATTCGCTGCCATCGCTGGCGTGGGCGTCGTTAGCCTCGGTCTGGCGTTGGTCGCCCTGAAGGGCAGGGCTACGCGCAAGTAGTCCACTGATCATTAGTCGTGAAGGAACCCATGGGGCGTTACGTGAAATCTGTATGGGCTGTCTTGGCGATCTTCATCGTCCTGTTTCTTGCGTCATGCGGCCTGCAGATACTGCCATCCGACACTCCCGCCCCAACTCCCCAGCCTGCGCCGGTGGCAACAGATACCACCCCGCCATCTCAGTCCTCCACCACATCATCACCCACCAATACACCGATCCCGATTGCCCCGGCGGTGGTCCTGACCTTGGCCATCGCCGAGATACCCGACGATCTTCCCGATTACGACCGCAGTGACTGGCGTCACTGGCGCGACACAGATGGCGATTGCCAGGATGCCCGTCAAGAGGTGCTGGTGGCCGAGTCCCGGGTGCCCGTGGTGTTCGAGACCGCCGACGAGTGCCGGGTGGCTTCCGGCAGTTGGATCGGTCCTTATACCGGTACCGTCGTTGACGATCCCCGTCAACTGGACGTCGACCACATGGTGCCATTGGCCAACGCCCATCGATCCGGCGGTTGGCAGTGGAGCAGGGAGCGTAAGGCTGAGTACGCCAACAGCCTGGAGTATCCCGGCCACCTCATCGCCACCACCAGATCGGCCAACAGGGCCAAGGGCAGCGATGGACCGGAGGACTGGCAGCCCCCCGATGAGGGCTACTGGTGCGACTATGCGACCGACTGGGTAACCATCAAGAATGAATGGGACCTGACTGCCACGGAGCACGAAGCGGTGACCTTGCAGGAAATGCTGGAAAGTTGCCCTCAACGAACGGTCTTGGAACGCCGCTAGTGGGCTTCGGATATTCGTTCGGGCAACGTGCTGACTTGCTGCTGGTCGTCCTGTGCTCCCTGATGATCGGTCTCGGTTGCACCTCCAGCTCCGCAGGGGCTACAGATCCTGCTGCGCCTTCGACAGCCACGGTAGTGGCGTCTCCGGTACCCTTCGAGGTAACACCGTTCCAGCTGCCCAATACCCCTGATCTGGCCATGCCATCTCCCGGCATTGCTACCCAGCAGCCTCCCTCCACTAGGGCTTCCGAGACGCCTTTAATGGCAGGCTACGTCTCCTGCGACGATGCTGAGGCAGATGGCGCTCCGCTACTGAAGGGCAGGTCAGGACCAGGATACGGGTTCGAGGCGGCACTGGTGCCG
>JAAXIE010000243.1 GCA_012270525.1 Dehalococcoidia bacterium
GCGGTCTTCAACCTTGCCGACCTCCGGGCCTGCGGCCCTGGGTCGCGCGTCGAAATTGGCACGGGCCACCTCCGGCGACACCTCGTTCACCGGAGGCAGCCCCAACGACTCGACTATCTTAATGACTTCTGCTGCTTGTGGGTCCAATGCCATGTCGCACCTCGCTGTCCTGAGATTCCCATAGCTCCTGCAATCGCGTCCCGGTCCATTGGGAGAAGACAGGCCCTGAGTGTTGCACCCAGGGCCTGTACGCTCTACCGAATCACTCCGACTATCTGTCGCGATGCTCGGCCTCCTGCTCAAACTCTTTCTCAATCTCGCGCCTCTGGTCGGCGGTAATCAGCTCAGCGCGCTTCAGCCGATTGAGAATATCACGGCGCCCCTTCTCTCTTCCCGTTTCTTCAAGAAGACTTCAGCAAGCATTTCCGTTACCTCCACTATGCCGTACGAAAGTGGTGACGCTATGATAGCAAGAGGTTCCAGGCTGCGACCCGGTCTGGACCGTAATCGATACCCACAATCGACCTGTGGCAGTGGCATCGGCAATCGCGATGGCCAAGAATAGCACGAAAAGCAGAGCATATGCCGCCACGTACTTCGTGGGATTGGTGCTACAGGACTGATTATGGGCCCGGCAGAGAGTGGTGTCCACACTTGCCCACAGGGGACCGGGGCGCGATTCGTGTTGTAGGGGGTTGCCTAGTGGGGCACTGAGGGTCCTACGTCTTCCTCAGGCCTGCCTGCACCATCAGGGGCAGCACCTTTTCGTTGAAGGTGGCCACGCCTGCTTCATAGTCCACCCAGTGTAGTGCGATGCCGGAGAGGCCGATGGCGTGCAGCTTCAGCAACTCGTCCACGATCATCTCCGGGGTGCCGACCAACGCGTAGCCTCCCCAGCCAGCGATGAGTTCCCGGCGCATGTGCTGGATGCGTTCCGGGGGCATGCTCCGCTCGTTGCTGCCGTTGATCGCTGCGATGAGGCCGTCCACTGCTTCCCAGTCACCCTTCTCGTCGACGTAGTAACGCAGGTAGTCCTGGGCTTCTTTCTCCGTGTCACGGCACACGACGTATCCATGGTTCAGGATCCCCAGTTCCCTGCCGTACTCCTCGCGGGCCAACCGCTTGGTATCCTTTACCAGGTCCTTCATCACTTCCAGTTCGGGCATGGACTGGAAGCTGAAATCTGCGTGCTTGGCACCGAAATTTCGACCCGTATCCGATTGGCCTGCGTTCACCACCACCGGATAGGGTTTCTGCAGTGGCTTGGGTTGCAGGTGGGCCTTTCTGCTCTGGAAATACTGTCCCTCGAAGTTGAAGTCCTCTTCCTCTGTCCATAACCGCTTGACCAGGGTGAGCCACTCCTCTGTTGCCTCATATAACTCATCATGATCGATGGGGTCGATGCCGAACATGCAGATTTCGTCCGGCTTCTGTCCTGCCACCACGTTCAGGGCCGACCTGCCCCCAGCAATATGGTCCACGGTGCAACCCTGCTTCGCCGCGACCACCGGGTGGAAATACCGGATGTGCGAGGTGTACATCACTTGAATCTGCTTGGTGACGGCCGCAATCCCTGCCGCCCAGGTGAAGACCTCGAAGGACTTGTCGTTGAACTCGACTTGGCCTCCGAAGCCTCGCCAGCGTCCCAATGGCAGCAGGAATTCCCACCCAGCATCGTCGACGGCTTGGGCCACCCGTACGTTCTCTTCCCAGGTGGGGGTGAGGGTGCCTTCGGCGTGGGTGATTGCCGTGCCGCCGCTCACGTTGAGGCAGAAGATGCCCAGCTTGAAGGCGTTGTCGTTGTACAGGGGCAGGTCGTGGCGTTCCATGGCTCCTCTCTTGATCGGCGGGACCTCAGGCCCGTATGACTGCTTGGGGCAACTCGATCAGCGAGTCGCCTTCCAATTGCAGCAGCTTTCCCGTGTCCTCCATCCCCAGCCGGGAAGCCATCACGAAAGCGTTGCCGACGTGATCGGGGCCGGGGAGTCTCTCCCGTACGTCTTCGGGGGCTTCTTCGGTGGCGATGGCCCGACCCGGAGAGATGGCTACCACACAGATGTTCCTCTCCCGTTCCTCCACCGCCACGAAACCGGTGAACTTGCGGATGGCTTCCTTCGATACGCCATACGGACTCGCTCCCACTCCCATCTGGTCGGGATCGGTTCCTCCGTAGAGGTTGATGATATGCCCTGCTCCCTGCCTCTCCATGTGGGGCAGCACGTGCTTGGTGCACAGGAAGGTGCCACCCAGGTTGGTGTCCATGACGTTGCTCCAGAAGGAGAGGTCCAACTCGGCAACCCGAGGCCAACGAGGGGCCCATGAGAAGTGTGTCACGATGCCAGCGTTATTCACCAGCGTATCGATGCGCCCATACCGGGCTACGGCGGTGTCGACCATCTCCCTGACGCTCTCTTCCCGCCGCACATCGACGTTCAGAGGCAGGACGTCGACCCCCAACTCGCCCGTCTCGCTGGCCACCAGGTCCAGGGAGTCGATATCGGCCAGGGCCAGCGAGTCGCCCGCCGAGGCGAAGGTGCGCGCGATGTGGCGCCCGATCCCACGGGCCGCTCCCGTAATCAAGACGACCTGGTTCTCCGGCATCGACGCGCTCCTCCACCTTGGCCCGATCACTGGGCCTTGGGTATTGGTGGAAGGCTAGCACCGGCCCCGAAGGCGGTCAACTGATGGTCGTCGTCCCGCGTTTAGCACGGCAGGGGGGCAGACGCGCGTTGTCTGCCCCCTCTTCCAGCTTCCTGTCTCCTCCGTGATGGCCGCGGGCCACCATTCCCTAGCGGTGTGGTGCGTACTCCCAGTTGTTCAACCAGTCAACCACTCTCGGCATGACTTCCCATTCGCCGAGCCTGGGGCCGAGGGGAAAGATCTGCGGCTTGGTGTACAGGGGCATATCCAGCCCGTTGTCGAAGAACCAGCGTGTCGCCTCTGCCATCTTCCCCCAACGCTCGTCATCGTCCAGCAGGGCTTGGGACTCCTCGATGTACCTCTGGAAGGTGGGATGCTCCAGGCCCTGGTTGTAGCCGGGGTTGGCGGCGCTGAATACCGTCGACCAGTACCTGATGGGTTCCACCTGCGGGTTATCGCTGCGGGTATACATGCAGCGGGCGGTCCGGGCCACCAGGGTGGGCCTGAAGGCTGAGTGGGGCAGGTTGATCTGCTTGGTGTCGACACCTATCTGGGCCCACATGCCAGCCACCGCCTGACCTGCCTGGATCGCCTCGGCGGCCAGTCCCGGCCGGACGACCAGACACATGTCGACCTCGAATCCGCCACCCTGGTATCCGGCTTCGGCCAGCAGTTGCTCGGCCTTCTCTACGTCGTACTCGTATTCCAACTGGTCCAAGCCGAACTGTCTCATGCGGGCCTCGTGGCCCATCCACGTCACAATATACGCAGGCTGTCCTTCACCGAAGGCGATGTTGTTTATCAGCTTCTGCCGGTCTATGGCATGCTGGAGTGCCAACCGGACCTTCCTGGCCTGCTCCCACTCTGCGCTGCCCTCGTCCCGGTCGCAGGAAATGTACACCGGCGTGCAGTCGCCGGCGTCGGCTCCGAGGGGATTTCCCACCTCACCCGCCAGCCTGGGAGCATAGTCGGTGAAGTACTGCGAGCCTGTCGGCATGATGCGGATCATGAAGGCATCGGCTAGGGTCATGAACTCCGTGCCGACTGGAGGGTTGTTCCTGATGGACTGGATCGATTCGGCACTGAACAGGGCGGTGTCCAGCCTGCCAACGGAGAAGTTGGCCAGCCGCGTGGACTCCTCCGCTATGTCCAGCCAGGTCATCTCGGCAAAGGCGGGAGTCTGCCTCCAGTGGTCCTTCACCGCTTCCATGCGGCGATACTCCCCGCTCTTGAAGTCCACCATGTCCCACGACCCCGTTCCCACAGCCTCAAAGTTGGCCCGTTCCTCCCCCAGCGTCTCGTACTGCAACTTGCTGTTGAACGATAAGCCCGTATCCGGTTGCCAGCTACGCCAAGCTATCTCAAAGGTGGGGGATGGCCGCTTCAGCTGCACCGTATACTGGTCGAGCTTGGTCAGCTCGCAGTCGTTGCAGAGATAAACCCGCTGGATGTCCCCGGAAGAACCGTGGACTGTGCCTTCCTCGACGATGCCGTTGATGTTGAACAGGAAGTCGTCGGCGGTGAATTCACCCCAGTTCTTGTGGAACTCCACACCCTGTTGCAGGTGGAAGGTGTAGACCAAGCCGGAAGGGTCCACTTCCAAATCCCGCACCAATCTGGGGATACGGGCCCCCTGGCCGTCCGAGGCGAACATCATCTCGTGGGTGGTTGTCCCCAGGAACTTGTTGTTCTGGAAGTCCTGGTTCTTGAGGACGAACGCAGGCGAACCCAACTCTGCCACCGAGAAGAAGAGGTGGCCGGTGGGCTCCATCATGGCAGGGCCAGGGGTTGACGGCATGGGCGTGGCGGCTGGGGTATCCGCAGCACTGGCCATAGCCTGTTGCACTATCGACTGGATTTCCGTGGCGCTCGGACCTTCAGTTGCACTCGGCATCGAGGCCGCCACTGCACTTTCAACCATCGCCTGTATATCGTCAGCACTGGTCTCCTGGCCTGCTGAAGCGGCTATGGCAGCGGCTACCGCTTCCTGGATCATGGCTTGATCGCTCGCCGCATCGGGAGTGGGGGCTGGAGTGGCCTCCTCTCCGCAGGCGACTACCAGCACGAGCAATAGTCCTGCGAGGAAAAGCAAGGTCTTGCACGTAACCATCATTGTCAAGGCTCCCCTCCTAGTCACGGAATGATTGGTATTCCCTTACTGGAGTAGTGCAGACGATGGTGAATCGCTGATATGGCGCATCATAAATGCACGGCAATCGCCAGTCAACGAAGGTGCTGTGCCGTTCGCGTCTGCCAGCCTTGACACTGCGGCAGGGCAAACGAATAATGCCCTTCCGGGAGGTCTCATGGATTTCAGCCTCGACCTGTTCCCAGTGGCTTATCCGGAACGCCAGAGCGGTGCTGATTACTTTCGCCAGTCACTCGACCTGTGCGAGATGGCGGACCGGCTTGGCTTCCACCGGGTGAAGGTCATCGAGCACTACTTCCACGCCTACGGCGGCTATACTCCGTCCCCAGCCACCTACCTGGCGGCCATCTCCCAGCGCACCGAGAAGCTGAGGCTCGTGACCGGGGCCGTTATCCCCGCCTTCAACCATCCCCTGAAGCTGGCTGGCGAACTGGCCATGGTGGACTGCATGAGCAACGGTCGACTGGACGTGGGGTTCGCCCGCGCCTTCCTCCCCCACGAGTTCGAGGCCTTCGGCGTGTCAATGGATGAGAGCCGCGCACGCTTCGAGGAAGGTATCGAGGCCGTGCTCAAGCTCTGGACCGAAGACGAGGTGGACTTCCAGGGGCGGTTCCATCAGTTCAATGGCGTAACATCCCTGCCCAAGGTGGTGCAGGAACCCCACCCGCCGGTGTGGGTGGCTACGGTGGCCACCCCTGAATCTTTCATCTGGACCGGCGAGCGGGGTTACAACCTCATGGTAGTCCCCTATCTGGGTGACTTCGGGGAACTGGCGGAAAACATCAACCTCTACCGCGAGGCGTACCGGAAGGCGGGCCACGGTGCGCAGGGCGGCATCATGATGGCCCTTCACCTGTATATCTCAGAGGACAGGAAGGCGGCTATCGCCGAGGCCCAAGGACCGATGGATGAGTACATACGGGCTTTCCGTGAGCCTGCCACGTGGTGGCTGCGGCGCCAGTCGGGGGACTACACCCGCTATGGCCGGATCATCGAACTGATCGACGCTCTCAACTATGACCGCATCGTCAACGAGACCCGGGCCCTGATCGGCGACCCCGACGACATCGAGAAACAACTCCGCTACCTGTACGAGGTCTTCGGGGACGTGGAACCCAGCTTTCAGGTCAACTTCAGCATGATCTCCGACGCCCAAGCGAAACGGACAGTGCAACTCTTTGCCCAGGAAGTGATGCCCCGCTTCGCCAGCTAGGATACCCGTCGTGTCGCCTTCGTTCTCCAGCCTGCAGTTGTAGTCCGCAGAAGAGAGGGCCTACCATCTCCAGCCGCCTCTCTATTTTCATAACAGTCCGTCCGCGGTTACCGACGTTGGCTCCCGCTCGTCGTCCTCCTCGAGGACTTCGCCGTCCCTGGGTTGCGTACCGTCTGCGAAGTAGGCCGTGGTACTGTGGGCGGCACGGCGACGGTTTCGTCGCTTGGCCGCAGGGAGCTCGGGTAGCACAGCCATTCCCACATCTGAACCCTGCTCT
Organism: Dehalococcoidia bacterium; assembly: GCA_012270525.1. The sequence goes on from JAAXIE010000243.1 coordinate 6,280, forward strand.
GCGACGCCCTGTGCGGCCTTGTGATCGAGACCCTGGGACATGAGGAGGAACGCCCAACCAGCATCCTTACGTTGCTCGACCAGTGCCTTGATGGAAGCCCGGGTGTGCTCTTTGCTGGCGTTCTCGTACCCGTCGGTGTCCACCATCACCATCACTCTGTCCCCTAGCGAAGACAGACGGTCAGCGTGTCCTATGGCAGTACCAACGGCGTCGTACAGGGGCGTCATTCTGCCCGGGACGTAGTCTTCCCGTTTCATCGTCGGCCATGAGGCGATGCCACCCTCGAAGAACGTGAGCCATCGTTCGCTGTCGAACATGAAGACGGTCAGGTGCGTGCCCTCTGATTGCGTCTTGACATGCTCGACATACTCGTTCATGGATGAGACCACTCGGTCTTCCTGTCCTGCCATCGAACCTGTCGCGTCGAGCACCGCCACTGCATAGGTCTGCAATGCGTCCCTCCTGATTTGGATATGCTTATTGTAACCATACCCAAAGAATGAGTCAAGCTAATATGCTCTAGCAGCCATCATTAGAATTGACAACTATCACTAAACTCTGTAATGTATGCACTGAAAGGGCTGCACAGTCAAAACAGTGACAGGCCCTCGAAGCGCAAAATCAGGAGGACGCTACAATGGTTGCAATCAGGCGATGGGAACCCTATAGGGGCTTGGGACGTGGACACAGGCACCCGGACTTTCTGGGGCCAAGACTGGGCCGTCATCACGGCTGGCCGGGGTGGAGACAACACCACCTCATAGCTCCCGTGGACATCTTCGAGGAGGGGGACCGCTTGGTCTTGAAGGCCGCCGTGCCCGGCTTCAAGGCAGGCGACTTCGACCTGACGGTCGAGGACAACATCCTCACCATCAAGGGCGAGACCAACTCCGAAGTATCCAATGAGGACGGCAACTACCTGTACCGCGAGCGGATGCACGGGGCTTTCCGGCGCGCCTTCCGCCTCCCGGAGAGGGTGGACACCACCAAGGGCGAAAGCTCCTACGAGGACGGCGTGCTGTCCATTTCCTTCCCCCGTAGGGAGGACATGCTCCCCAGGCAACTGAAGATCGAGGTAGGAGCAGGCTCTAACGCCGCCGACGCCAGCTAGTGCGGGGGCCAGCCGGTCCAACCGCTAGGCCTAGCGACCCAGGAGGCTTCCGGCAACGCCGGGGGCCTCTTCTCTTGGGCAGGAAAGCCCCTGCACCATCCTGCCCGGACAAGCCTCTATTGACACCCAAACGGGCTAATCATAGACTTCCGGCGACCCGACGACGGCCCCTTAGGGCCGTTTCCAACCATCGTTGCAAGGCCCGTTGATCCTTTGGAAAGAGGTGCTATGCAGGACTCACTAGATCCCCGCGCAGCCGGAGGAAAGAGGCTGCGGGACAAAGTGTGCATCGTAACCGGTTCTGGCCAGGGCATCGGACGCGCCACCGCCCGCAGGCTGGGTGAAGAGGGTGGCCGGATAGTTGTCGCCGAGCGAGTGGACGAGAGCGCTACCCGTACCACTGTGGAGTTGCGCGAGGCAGGCGTCGATGCGACCAAGGTGCTGGCGGACGTCGGTACCTTCGAGGGGGCGCAGGCCATGGTGCAGGAGGCCATGGCTGCCTATGGTCGCGTCGATGTGCTGGTAAATAACGTGGGTGGCACCATCTGGATGCAGCCCTACCACAAATACACCCCAGAGCAGGTGAATCTGGAGCTTGAGCGTACCCTCTATCCTACTATGTGGTGCTGCCTAGCCGTGCTGCCGGTGATGATGGAGCAACGGTCAGGCTCCATCGTCAATCTGGGTTCCCAGTCGCCCCGGGGCCTGCACCGGCTGCCTTATGCCGTGGGCAAGGGAGGTATCTTCGCCCTGACCAAGGTGCTCTCCATGGAATATGGTCAGTATGGCATAAGGGTCAACACAGTATCCCCTGGCGGTACCGCGGTACCCGACCGCATCACCCCACGCACGGCCTTGGGTGGCGGCCTCTATGCCGATGAGCCTGACAACGAAGAATACGCTGAGTACCGCACCCAGATGCTGGACGACATTCGCAACCAGCAGTCCATCAGGAGGCCGGGCAATCCGGAGGAACAGGCGTCGACCATCGCCTTCCTGGCCTCGGACGACGCATCCTTCATCACGGGCCAGGTGATCAACTGCAGTGGCGGCCAGTCCTAGGCCCCGGTTCCCACAACAGATACAAGGAGTCAAGGTCATGCCGGACTACATGATGATATCCGCGGACTCCCATGTGAGCGAACCCCCAAACCTGTGGGTGGACCGGGTGGACAGCAAGTTCAGGGAACGCGCCCCCCAACTGGCGACCGACCTGCCGGGCAAGCCGGGTGCATATTTCCTCTACGAGGGCTTGGACCCCCATCCTCTGGGAGTTGGCTTGGCAGCTGGCAAGACTCCCGAGGAGCTGGCCCAATTTCTGCAGCAGGGCACCTACTCCGACGCCCGCCCTGGCGGGTGGGACCCAGCCGAGCGCATGGCCGACATGGAGTTGGACGGCGTGGAAGCAGAGGTGCTCTACACCACCCTGGGGTTCCGTATATTCTGGCTCAAGGATCCCGCCCTGCAGGCGGAATGCTTCCGCGTGTACAACGACTGGCTCGCGGAGTTCTGTAGCTATGCACCAGACCGTCTGGCAGGGCTGGCGATGATACCCCTGTTCGACCCCCGAGAAGGCGCCAAAGAGTTGCAACGGTGCGCTGAAATGGGGCTGAGGGGAGCCATGATCTGGTGCTCGCCCCCGCCGGAGCAGCCGTACAGTTCCACTATGTACGACCCCTTCTGGGCAGCGGCCCAGGAGATGAACATGCCCATCAGCCTCCATGCCATCACGGGAGTGGGCCGGGAAAGCCAGTGGAACTTCAGCCTCGAAGAGCGGTACATGCGCTCTACCATTCTGCACCACGAGGTGGAGCGTTCCTTCAGCGTCCTGATTTTCTCCGGGGTGCTGGACCGGTTCCCCAACCTCAAGGTAGTCTCCGCTGAGAACAGCGCTGGCTGGCTACCCTTCTACCTGCAGCGCATGGACCGCACCTTCGAGCGCAGCCGCCACGCCTCGGGGTACAACATGCAACTGAAGCCCAGCGAGTACTTTCAACGCCAGATGTACTGCACCTACATCGACGACTTCGTGGGCGTTGCGACCCGCGACTTTATCGGCGTGGACAAGCTATTGTGGTCCTCCGATTACCCTCACCAAGCCTCCACGTGGCCCCACTCTCAAGAGGTGGTGGAGAGGGACTTCGCAGGAGCCAGCGACGAGGACCGCTACAAGATTACCCGTGGCAACGTAAGCCAGCTCTACGGCTTCGACCTGTAGGACAGGCGTTACTCACATAT
>JAAXIE010000057.1 GCA_012270525.1 Dehalococcoidia bacterium
CGGCATCATGGGCCAGCCCGAGGTCCGGTTCCTAGACGAAGGAGGGGGCAGTCCGTTCCTCGGCGTCATTTACGCTGCCCGGGAAAGGCTGTCGGAAAGCCTGGAGCACGTGCTCCCGGACCCCCAATCGGCCCTGGCCAAAGCGCTCCTCCTGGGAAAGAGAGGAGACCTGCCAACCGATATCACCGACGCATTCCGGAATACGGGCACCTCTCACCTGCTTGCCATCTCCGGCCTCCACGTCGGTGTGCTCCTGCTGATCACCCTGGGCGGGGCGGTCTTGCTGCTGGGAAAGCGTCGCCAGCTTTACCTCGTGCTGCCCCTGTTCGTCATATGGGGATACGCCCTCATCAGCGGCCTGTCCGCCTCGGTAGAGAGGGCTGCCATCATGGGCACCATCTACCTGGCGGCCCATGCTATCGGGAGGCCACGCAGCGTCTTTCCGGCGCTGGCCTTGGCCGCTGGCGTGATGGTCGGGCTGCAGCCATCCGCGTTGTATGACATCTCCTTTCAGCTCAGCTTTGCCGCTATGGCAGGCATCGCGCTGCTCTTTTCTTCCGAAGGACGCTGGTGGAGCAGGTACATTCATCGTGACTACGAAGAGGGAGCACAGGGAGAGGTCAATCGCTTTGTCACCCTGGCGATTGCCACCTCGATTGCCGCCACCATACTGACCCTCCCTCTGGTGGCCTTCAACTTTCAACAGGTCCCCACCGTGGGGGTGGCGGCCACGGTGCTGGCACTGCCCGCCATGCCCTTTCTGCTGGTCAGCGCGGCTGTTACCGCAGCCGTGGGCGTAGTCCTTCCTGAGTTGGGCCAAGGAATGGGATGGTTCCCCTGGTTTTTTCTGGAATACCTGGTCAGGTTGACCGACCTGTTCTCAAAGATTCCGGGAAGCACCTTCTCGGTGCCCCAGATGAGCGGCTTCCTTGTGTGGGCATACTACGGACTGCTCGGCGTGATGCTGATGGTTCCATTGAACGTGCGGGGTAGGGCGGCTGACCTGGGGAGATGGTTTGTGGAAGCTGCGGCGGCCATGCGTCGTCCAGAGTTGGGGAACCCCTGGGGTAAGCTGCAGGCCGGAGGGTACGTCGCGCTCATCGCCGGGGCGTCCGTGGCAACAGTGCTGATGTGGTCCGCCACCCTGGGTTCTTCGGACAGGATGCTCTCAGTCACCTTCCTGGACGTTGGCCAGGGCCAAAGCATCTTCATCGAAGGCCCTGCAGGTTCCCAGGTGCTGGTGGACGGAGGGCCGTCTCCAAAGGATGCTGCCCGCAGCATCGGGAGAATCATGGGGCCTTTGGACCGCAGCCTGGATGTTGTGGTGCTCACCCATCCCGACGAGGACCATTTCAGGGGGCTCTCCGAAGTTGTCCAACGCTACGAGGTCGGGCTGGCGCTTGAGGGCCCGGGTGAAACCGAGAACCCTCTGTACGAGGAGTGGCGTTTGGCCATAGAGGCTGAGCAGGTCAGGAATCTGGAAGCTTCGGCGGGACACTCCTTTGTGCTGGATGGCGCGGTGAAGGTGGATGTGCTGAATCCCGTGGCCGGCCAATCGGCCCTGACCAGCAACAACAATAGTGTAGTTCTTATGTTAACCTACTGGGACATCTCTTTCCTGCTTACCGCAGACATAGAGGCTGAAGCCGAAAGGCGACTCATGACGGAAGGAGCTTCCCTGGATGCTGAGGTGCTTCAGGTGCCTCACCACGGAAGCCGCACCTCCACCACCCCTGGATTCCTGCGACAGGTATCCCCTGCCATTGCGGTCATCAGCTCCGGAGCCAACAATCCCTATGGCCACCCCCATCCTGATGTCGTGGGAAGGTTGGAGGGGAGTGTAGGAGCGGGGATGATTTACAACACCGCCCAGTCCGGGGACATCAGGTTTCAGACCGACGGCGCCCGTCTCTGGGTAAGCCACAGCAGGTAACGGGGCTGGCTGGCATAGCCTTCCTTGACACTATATTAGGTGCGCCATACAATCGCGAAAAGGGCGCCAAAGGGGCCATAAAGGAGGCCTACTATGTCAACTCAAGCAGACTTGAAAGCTCTTCCCAAGACCCAACCCCTGGTCAAAATCGTCGAGATGGACCACATCGTCCTGAGGTGCCGGGACGTGGATGCGTCGCTGAGGTTCTACAACGAGGTCCTGGGCATGGAGATTCTCCGCCTGGACGAGTTCAAGGCCGGGAACATCCGCTTCCCGTCGGCCCGCCTCAATGCCGACACCATCATCGACTTTTTCCCTTCTCCCGACCAGCCACCCATTGGCAAGGACGGCATCAAGAACCAGGACCATTTCTGCATGGTGATAGAACCCCAGGATATGGAAGCCTTGAAGAGCAAGTGCCTGTCCCTGGGCATCGAGGTGCAGCAGGGGCCCGGCACCCGCTGGGGGGCCCATGGAAACGGCACCTCGTTGTACATCTACGACCCCGACGACAACGTCGTGGAGCTCCGCCACTACAGCTAGGAAAGCCGATTAGCGCCGACCACCGTAGCCGCAACCCAGGAGGTGTAGTCCTTTGGCCGAAGAACTGTCTTCCGTAATCACCGGGGAACCCGAACGACTTACCACCGGATTCGAGTTTACCGAAGGCCCTCTCTGGCATCCCGACGGATATCTCTTGTTCGTGGATATCCGGAGAAGCCTACTCCTGAGATGGTCACCGGGCCAGCGCTATAGGACGGCCCGCGAGAACACCAACGAGGGCAACGGCCTGACCCTGGACCTGCAAGGTCGCCTGATCATGTGCGAAATGTCAGCCCGGCGCGTTACCCGTGCAGAGAAGGACGGGACGATTAGCGTCCTGGCCGACAGCTACCAGGGGAAGCGCCTGAACAGGGTCAACGACGTGATCTGCATGTCCGACGGCAGCATCTGCTTCACGGACCCCAATTCGCGTATAGCGCCCGAAGACCGGGAGTTGGACTTTTCCGGCGTCTTTCGCCTCTTTCCCGACGGCACTCTTACCCTGCTGACCACCGACTGTGAGTACCCCAACGGGCTGGCCCTCTCCCCCGATGAGAAGGTTCTGTACGTGGCGAACAGCAGGGAGCGCAAGTATATCAGGGCCTTCGATGTGCAGTCCGACGGCTCGCTGGCAAACAGCCGCGTTTTCGCCGACCTCTCCTCCCCTGAGGAAGAGGTCCCCGACGGCATGAAGGTGGATGCGGAAGGGCGGGTGTTCTGCACCGGTCCTGGAGGGACATGGATATTCGACCAGCAGGGAGAGCTGATAGGCGTTCTAAGGACCGACGAAGTGCCCGCCAACTGCGCCTTCGGAGGCTCCGATTATCGCACCCTGTTCCTGACAGCGCGCAGCTCCGTGTACACGGTCCGGGTCAGGACCCCCGGCGCCAAACCTCCCTGGGCATAGGCGGCGCGCCAACAGTACGGTTTGAACAGTTAAGGGCAGGCCGAGTGGCCTGCCCTTACTCTTGCGTTCGCTGCCCGTAACCGTAGGAGCTAGAAGGCCGAGGGACTGGGCTTCAGGGAGCCATCGATCACCACGTCCACCACGGCGGGCTTGCCCAGGCTGAACGCCTCTTCCAGGGCGGGTCGCAGATCGTTGGCGGCCTCCACCTTCTTGCCGTGCACACCGAAGCCCTCGGCGATGCCGGACACGTTCAGGGGAAGATCGAAGTCCATGCCCATGTACTCGCTCTGGCGCTCCTGGTCTTTCAGCATATCCCGCAGGTATATCTCCAGGTTGACCTTCAAGATCTTGTACATGCGGTTGTTGCAGACAACCCATGTTACCGGAATGTCGTAACGGGCCGCCGTCCAGAGGGCCTGTATGGTGTACAGGGACGCTCCATCCCCCACCACCGCCACAACGGGCCGGTCGGGCTTGGCGACCTTGACGCCGACGCAGCCGGGCATTGCCCAGCCGAGGGCGCCTCCCCGGATACCATAGAGGCTGTCCGGTTCATCGAAGTTGACGGCAGACTGCAGTGCTCCCCTGGAGGTGACCGACTCATCAACGATGATCGTCCGGGGGTCCATGGTCTGGGCCAGCTCGGTCATCATGCGCTCCAGGGAGATGGGGCTGGCATCCCAGTTTTCCTTGACCTTGGCCTGGTACGCCTCTTTGGCCTTGGCACGCTCATCCCCGATAGTAGCCGCGCGCGTGCGGGCCGCTTCCTGGGCCGAGCCGGACATCTCTTGCCTCAGGACCTCGGCCAAGTCCTGCAGTCCGCTCTTGGGGTCGCAGATCAGCCCTACCTCGGTGGGGTACACCTTCTCGATCTCCTTGGCGCTGCTGTCCATGTGGATGACCTTGGTCCCCGGATCCAGGTAGGGGTCGGGCACGTACAGGAAAGCCGAGAACACGTTGGTGCCCACCGCCAGCACGACGTCTGCGCCAGCCAGACGCTGCCTGGCTGACCCGGTGTTCAGGTTCAGGACTCCACGGAACTGGGGATGGCTGGTCGGGAAGTTGACCTCGGAGAATGAGGCAGCGAACACCTTCGCCCCCACCAGCTCCGCAACATCCACAATCTCCTCAAGGGCGCCCGATTGGGCCACCCTGTCCCCGACAACGATGACCGGGTTCTCCGCCTTGGACAGCACTGCGGCAGCGTTGTCCACTGCCCTTCCGTCGGGACGGATGCGGAAGTAGCCGGGGGCCGAAGGGATTATGTCCACATCGGCTTCATCATCCATGGAGTCCCAGGGGAAGCTGATGAAGGTAGGGCCCGTGGGCGGCGTCTTCGCCTCCTTAAAGGCTCTTCGCATCGCGACCGGTATGTCGGCTGCGTGCTGCACCTCGGTGCTC
>JAAXIE010000360.1 GCA_012270525.1 Dehalococcoidia bacterium
CGGAACTTCCTGCGTACCGCGTGGTGGGTTAGCACCATGCCCGGCTTGGCCCTGCTCCTAACGGTGCTGGCCTTCAACTTGCTGGGTGACTGGATACGCGACGCCCTCGACCCGCGACTCAGGAATGTCGAGTAGCCCGTAGTATCGAGTTGTAGCTTGCGGCAGGCCGCTGGGCAGCATGAATCGGTTGCCCCGCGGCCTGCAAGCTAGGGGTGAGTCATTGACGACGCTTGACGAAAAGGAAACGGTCCTCGAGGTCCAGGACCTGCAGACCCACTTCCGTACCAAGTTCGGTACGGTGAAGGCGGTGGATGGGGTCAGCTTCTCCTTGAAGCGTGGCGAAACCATGGGCATAGTGGGGGAGTCCGGCTCCGGGAAGTCGGTCACCGTGCTGTCGCTGATGCGTCTGGTCCCCATTCCTCCCGGTGAGATCGTGGGGGGCAAGATCATACTGGACGGTGAGGACATACTGGAACTGAGCGAACTCGACATGGTGAAGGTGCGTGGCAGCAAGATCGCCATGATCCTGCAAGACCCGATGACTTCGCTCAACCCTGTATTCCAGGTGGGCAACCAGGTGGGTGAGGCGATACACATCCACCAGAAGCTGCAGGGCAACACCCTGCTGGACCGCATCATCAGCGTATTGCGCCAGGTCCGGATCCCAGCGGCCGAAGCGCGGATCAAGGACTACCCCCACCAGTTGAGCGGTGGCATGCGCCAGCGTGTTGTTGGAGCCATAAGCATCTCCTGCGAGCCCAAGGTTCTCATTGCCGACGAACCGACTACCTCCCTAGATGCCACGGTGCAGGCCCAGTACCTAAAACTTCTCAGGGACATCCAGGAAGAGCTGGACACTGCCATCGTGTTCATCACCCACGACCTTGGTATCGTCGCCAAGATGTGCGACAAGGTTGCGGTGATGTATGCCGGGCGCATCGTGGAAACCGGCAATGTCCGCGACATCTTCTACAACCCACGGCATCCATACACGGAAGCCCTGTTGGGGTCGCTCCCACGCTTGGATGTAGACGTGAACCGCCTCGATTCCATCCCAGGGCAGCCACCAGCCCTGCACAACCTGCCAGCCGGCTGCCCCTTCGCCCCGCGATGCAAATACGCCATGGACAAGTGCTTGGAAGAGTATCCACCCACCTACACGCTCAATGAAGGACACTCCGCCAGATGCTGGAGGCTGGAAGAATGACGACAGAAGCACCTCAGACCGAAGCACTGCAGACCAATGGCCATCTCGACACCAACAGTGCTGCAGACCATGATATCGTCCTCCAGGTGTCGGGCCTGAAGAAGTATTTCCCCGTCACCAAGGGAATCATCATCACCAAGGTCTTGGGGCATCTCAAGGCCGTCGATGGAATCACCTTCGGCTTGAGGCGAGGCGAGACGCTGGGCGTGGTGGGAGAATCGGGGTGTGGCAAGAGCACGACCGCGAAGATGGTCCTCATGCTTGAAGACCCAACCGAAGGCGAGATCGAGTTCAAGGGACAGACTATACACAAGAAGGCTCCCCCGGAGTTGCGCAAGGAATACCGACGCTCGGTGCAGGCTGTGTTCCAAGACCCCTGGAGTTCGCTGAATCCCAGGATGCGGGTCAAGCACATCATAGCCGAACCGATGGTGGTCAACTGGAGCCTCTCCCGCGATGAGATACGCGAGCGGGTCAACAAGCTGCTCATGGACGTGGGCCTGAGCGAGTACCACGGGAACTTCTATCCCCACGAGTTCAGCGGTGGCCAGAGGCAGAGGCTAGCGATAGCTCGCTCCTTGGCTCTGAACCCCGACATCATCGTGCTGGACGAGCCAGTTTCCGCGCTGGACGTCTCGATTCGTGCCCAGATCATGAATCTGCTGAAGGACCTGCAGTCGGAATACAAGGTCAGCTACATGCTGATCGCCCACAACCTGGCTACCCTGCGGTACATGTGTCACCGCGTGGCTGTCATGTATCTAGGCCGTTTAGTGGAGATCGCCGATGCGCGGGTGCTGTTCGACAACCCGGTTCACCCGTACACGAAGGCCCTCATATCGGCGGCCCTGCCCGACCATCCCGACCTGCAGCGCGAGGAGATAATCCTGACCGGCGAGGTCCCATCACCCCTGAATCCGCCCCCGGGCTGCCATTTCCACCCACGCTGCCCTGTGGCCGAGGACCGTTGCTCCCAGTACGACATGGAATTGCAGGAGATAGAGCCCGAGCATTGGGTGGCGTGCCTGCAAGCTCCAGGCTACAGGTTGCCGGTCTAGCTCAATCCTGGTCGTTAAGTCTACGAGTCCCTGCCCCAGGCCGGATGCCGGAAGGTAGGCAGGGGGCCGGAGTGGGTCGGTGGAGATGCGGTTGGCGCTCCAGACTCTATGGCACGGTTAGATGATCCCCCTCGGTCCGCTGATGCCCTTGGCCTCTGCCTTCTTCCTGAACGATGCTGCTCCAAGGTGCCGAGGTGCGTTGCCAGTTCCTGCAAGCTTGCCAGATTGTGCACAGGCAAGAAGTCGTCCACGAAGGGCAGGGCAGCCTGCATTCCCTGCGTCAATGGCTGATATCCCTCGACTCCCAGTAGCGGGTTCAGCCAGATGACGCGATAGCTGGCCCGTTGCAGACGCCCCATTTCCTGGGTCAATAGGGCTGGCTCTCCCGTATCCCATCCGTCGGAGATAACCAGCGTCACAGCCCCCCAACCCAACACCCGCCGCGCCCAGCGGAAATTGAACCGCTTCAGGTTCTCACCTATCCTGGTGCCTCCGGACCAGTCTGGAACAGCCCGCGCCACCTCGTTGACGGCCCGGTCGATATTCCGGTGTTGGAACTGGTGGGTGACGCGGGTGAGCCTGGTGGCGAAGAGGAAAGCTTCCACCTGCTCCAGTTCCCCCGTCAGGGCATGGATGAAGTGCAGCAACATGCGCGTGTAACGCTCCATGGAGCCGCTCACATCACACAGTAGCACCAGGGGGCGGGGTCGGATCTTGCGACCCCGATATGCCAACTCTACGGCTTCTCCACCATATTGCATTCCCTTCCGAAGCGTTGTGCGCAGGTCCAACTGCTGCCGTTCTCGCTGGCCCGAAGTCCAGCGGCGTGTGCGCCGTCTACCCAGGTCCCACGCCATCTGTCCCATCATTGCCTTGGCTTGGGCCAGTTCCTCGGCAGTGAAGCGGGAAAAGTCCTTTTGCCTCAGCACCTCGCGGGCACTGTATGTCTGGCTGACTTCCACGCGGTCGATTTCGTCGTCACCATCCATCTCGGAGAATTCGGACGCACCGCGCTCAATAGGTGGCGGACCCACTTGGGGCTGGCGATAGCGTCGCTGCTCCCCAAGGGAACGCAGGTCCATGGTTGTGGATCGATCCGGCGGTCGTCTCCAGAAAGTACGAAAAGCTTCGTCGAACAAGGGCAAGTCGCGGTGCCGGTGCACTAGCAGGACCCTCAGAGTATGGTAGAAATCATTGCGACGCCCGATATCCACATGCTCCAAGGCCCGCAAAACGTCCAGCATGCGTCCGGGGTGGGTGCCCAAGCCCACGTGACGCAGCACATTAGCGAAGAGGAGCAGGTTGTGGAGGAGATTACCCCCGTGGGAGGGAGTTCGAAGACCCATATCGAAAGAACTCAACCGCTGCGCCGGGCGCCCCTTGCCTTGGCCCGGTTCAACAACGCTCGTACCTCTTCACCACGCACTGACTGGATATCTTCGCGATACTTGAGCATGATGCCCAGGGTATCGTCGATAACCGAGGGGTCCAATTCCCGCTGGTCCAAGGCCACCAAGGCAGCCGTCCAGTCCAGGGTTTCGGCGATCCCAGGCACCTTATACAATTCGGTGCTGCGCAACTCCTGCACAAAGGCCGTCACCTGCTCAGCCAGTTGCTGAGGGGCTTGCGGGACTCTGCTGGTGACGATCTGGTATTCCTTCTGCAGGTCGGGATAGTCGATCCAGAAATAGATGCAGCGACGTTTCAGGGCGTCGTGTATCTCCCGGGTTCGGTTGGATGTTATCACCACTACCGGCGGCTGGGGCGCAGTGAACGTACCCAACTCAGGGACCGTGATCTGGAAATCAGAGAGCATCTCAAGCAGGTAACCCTCGAATTCCTCGTCGGCACGGTCGATTTCGTCAATCAGAAGCACCGGAGGCCGCTCCCAACTCGGATCCAGTGCCTGCAACAGGGGTCGCCGTATCAGGAAGTCGTCACTGAACAACTCGCGGGAGGCATAAGAGCGCTCCACCGAACCACCAGCTTCCATTAGGCGTATCTGCAGCAGTTGCCGAGCGTAATTCCACTCGTAGACCGCGTGGGTTATGTCCAGTCCCTCGTAGCACTGCAGGCGTATCAATCCTGTGCCCAAGGCGTAGGCCAGCACCTTGCTGACCTCGGTCTTGCCGACGCCTGCCTCCCCTTCCAGGAACAGGGGACGTTGCAGCTTGAGAGCAAGGAAGATCGAGAGAGCCAAGCCGCGATCCGCCATGTAAAGGTGGTCGCGAAGCAGCCTTTGTAGGTCGTCGACAGAGTCCGGGAGGGCCTGGCGCGAAGGCAAGCCCGCTACCCAGCCTGCCGGGCAGCCCGCAAGAGGGCCTCCCTCACGTATGACGGGGCAACGGCGCGGCGATATTCCGCCGACGCAAACACATCGCCCAGCAATTCCTCATCAGCCAAGTCCTCAACAACCAAGCCCGCTGCTTCGGCCATCGACTCCTCGGTGAGCACACTATCAGTCAGGGCCTGTTCCACCCGGCCAGCACGTACCGGCCGGGTAACCAATCCGCCCAATGCTATGCTCGCCCCTTGGCAGCGCCCACCCCGTACCGTCAGAACTGCGGCTGCACCCAGGACTGCGAACCGCGAGGCGGGATGGGGGAACTTAGCATAGGCCATCCCCTGCCCTTCCTGCCGCATGGGCACAATCAGATCGGTCAGCAGTTCATTGCCTTCCAGGGACGTCTCCATGACGCCACGGAAGAACTCGCCCACGGCAATATCGCGCTGCCCTCGCGGGCCCCTAGCCCTGATTGTCGCCCCCAACGCTGTGAGGGCCGCTGGCAGGTCGGCGGCAGGCTCGGCATGGGCCACGCTACCACCAATGGTGCCACGATTCCGCACTTGCGGGTCGCCGATCAGGCCGGTCACCTCCGACAGAAGAGGACAGAAGTCCTGCATCGTGGGGGAACTCGCCAAGTCGGCGTGGGTGGTGAGACAACCGACACGGATTTCCGCGCCCTGGCGACGGAACCCCCTCAATGCTCCGATACGCCCGATGTCGATGATTGCAGGCGGGCGGCTCAAACGCAGCTTGAGGAGCGGGATGAGGCTATGGCCCCCAGCCAGAAGGGAAGCTCCCGGATGCCTTTCGAGTAGCTGCACCACTTCGGTAACGGATTCGGCCGAGTAGTAGTCGAAATCGGCGGCGTACATGTAGCCTTCCTTTACCCTTGTTGGTGGATTGCACGCCACACCCTCTCCGGGGTGAGGGGCATCTCGATGTTCTGCACTCCCAAAGGCTTGAGAGCGTCTATCACAGCATTGTAGACAGTGACGGTGGAAGCGATGGCCCCCGTCTCACCCACGCCCTTCACGCCGAGGGGATGGTGCGGTGAGGGCGTGGAGGTGGAGAACACCTCCAAGTCGGGCAGCACGTCTGCACGGGGCAGGGCATAGTCCAACATCGAGCCTGTGAGCAGTTGGCCGCTTTCATCGTACACCGCACCTTCCCACAGGGCTTGACCGAGACCCTGCACCACTCCGCCATGCACCTGGCCTTCCACTATCATGGGATTTATCTGCAATCCGCAGTCGTCAACTGCGATATAGCGCTTCAGGTCTATCGTCCCCCGGTTTACGTCCACCTCGACTATGGCCACGTGCGCCCCGAAGGGATACGTGAAGTTGGGAGGGTCGTAGAAGGTAGTAGCCTCCAAGCCGGGTTCCATGCCTTGGGGCATGTTCCAAGCCACGTTGGCCATCAGTGCGATGTCCTGGATCGTCTGGAACCTGTGGGACGACCCACGGACGAAGAACCGCCCGTCCGAGTATTCGATGTCGTCGGCAGAAGCTTCCAGCAGGTGCGCGGCCAGTTCACGGGCCTTGTCCTTGATCTTGCGAGCGCTCAGGGTTACTGCAGCGCCCGATACGGCAGTGGTGCGACTGCCGTAGGTCCCCCAGCCCATGGGAGTGTTGTCGGTGTCGCCGTGGAGGACCTCGATGTCCTCCACGGGGACGCCCAACTCGTCCGAAATCACTTGGGCGAAGGTGGTCTCCTCCCCCTGTCCGTGGGGGGAGGTGCCGATCATCACGTTCACCTTGCCACTGGGGTGGAACCGCACCACTGCGCTTTCCCACAGCCCCCCACCGAATCCCACGGCTCCCGCCACTTGGGACGGCCCAAGACCACAGAGCTCGACGTACGTGGTGACGCCGATTCCCAGATAGCGTCCTTCCTGACGCAGTTGGGACTGCTGCTGTCGTACCTGGTAGTAGCCTGCTTCACGAAGGGCGACATCCAGGGTGCCCCGGTAGTCGCCGCTGTCGTAATTCAGGCCGATGGCAACGTCATACCCGTCATCGAACTTGGGGATCAGGTTCCGGCGTCGTATCTCGACGGGGTCGACGTTCACCTCGGCAGCCAGTTTGTCCACCAGTCGCTCCAGTAGGAAGGTGGCCTCGGGCCGGCCTGCCCCCCTGTACGCGTCCACCGGTGTGGTATTGGTGTAGGTGCCAAAGACTTCACAACTGATTGCCGGTATGGTGTACGGACCGGAATACATCAGTCCGTGGAGGATGGTGGGGATGCCGGGGGCGGCAGTGGACAGATAGGCCCCCATGCCGGCGTATACCCGTCCCCGAATGCCCGTAATCTTACCGTCACTCGTGGCTGCCAGTTCTACCTCTTCGATATGGTCACGGCCGTGGATGGTGGCTTGGTAGTTCTCGCTGCGGGTCTCAGTCCACTTGACAGGCCGACCCAGCTTCATGGCACAGAATACGGTGATGGCCTCGTCAGCATAGAATGGTATCTTGCTGCCAAAGCCACCGCCTACCTCGGGGGCAATGATCCGTATCTTGTGCTCCGCCAGTCCGGTGACCAGCGAGAGGAGGAAGCGCACGATGTGGGGATTCTGGGACGTGCTCCATAGGGTTAACTCACCGGAAGCGTTGACCCACTGAGCCAGAGCCGACCGCGGCTCCATGGCGTTGGGGATCAGACGCTGCTGTACGATCCGCTCCTGTACCACCACTTCAGGGTTCCCGAAAGCCTCATCGATATCGCCGCCGGAAGCCACCCAGTGAAAGGCCTGGTTGTTGGGAGCATCTCCATGAAGCTGAGGCGCTCCTTCCTGAAGGGCCTGCTGGGGATCCACCACGGCTTGCAGAGGCTCGTAGTCGACATCTAGGAGTTCCAAGGCGTCCTGGGCTTGGTGGCGACTCTCAGCTACCACCACAGCCACCGCATCGCCGACATAGCGGGCGACGTCACGGGCGACGGCCGGGTGAGCCGCGCCGACGATCTCGGAGTTGGGTATCATCCAAGCACAGGGGATGGGGGCGATGACGCCTTCGAGGTCGGCCCCGGTATAGACCGCCACCACTCCTTCATGGCGCGCGGCGCGGGAGGTGTTCACCCGTCTAATGCGGGCGTGGGCATGCGGGCTTCGCAGGATGGCAGCGTAGCAGGTGTTGGGCAGAGTCAGATCGTCGGTGTAGGTAGCCCGGCCGCTGATGAGGCGCGGGTCTTCGCGGCGTCTTATTCCGGAACTGAAGATCCGGGTGGTCATAGCCTACCTACCTCCCATCGTGTTGGCCGCTTCCTGTACGGCACGAACTATGTTCTGGTAGCCGGTGCAACGGCAGATATTTCCTTCCAGCCCGTGGCGTATTTCGTCGGTGGAGGGATTGGGATTGGTCCGCAGTAACTCGTGGGCTGACATGATCATTCCAGGAGTGCAATAGCCGCACTGCAAGCCGTGCTTGTTCCAGAAAGCCTCCTGCAGCGGGTGAAGTTCGCCATCCTTGGCCAGACCCTCGATTGTGGTTATCCTGCAGCCGTCAGCCTGCACGGCCAAGGCAGTGCAGGACTTGACCGCCCAGCCATCGAGCAGCACGACGCAGGAGCCACACTGGCTGGTGTCGCAGCCGATCTTGGTGCCAGTGAGACCTGCCACCTGGCGTATGAACTGCACCAGCAGCAGCCGTGGCTCCACCTCGGCCTGATAGCTCTGGTCGTTGATGTTGATGTTGACCGACAGCCTCACTGGCAACACCTCCAGTCCATGGTCCGGGGACTCAATGTCAAGCCTTCAATCGGGAAACAGAAACGGCCCCGGATGTGCGCGGAGAATGGGGCCGACATAACATCTTAGTCAGCGGTCAACTGTAGTGTCAAACAGTCGACCGGCATGGTTATGGCAATTTGGGCTGGTTATTGTCATCCCCGCCGTGCCGGTGAGCCCTATGACGGACCATCAGGGCCATCCCCACCTACATTGGTCGCGTCGCCGGAAGGCAAGTCAACCTGGTCGGTCGTCACGCTTTCCCTACTCCGGTGTCTCACTACGCTGGTCCCGCCCGGCCGTACGGAAGCAGTGGGAGCGACAGTACCCCGCAGCGCTGGCTGCGGAGACCACCCATCTGGGAACTGCAGGGTTCGTACCGGATAGTTGATGACAATGCCTTCGTCGGCAAATCGCTGGTGCAACTCACGCATCAGGGTAGAGCGTACGATGAAACTGCCCAGCCGGTCTCGTGCCTGCAGGAAGAGCCAGAAGTCCACGTTGGACTCACCGAAGTTCTCGAACCCGAAATAACAACCGTATTCCTTCACGGCTTGGGGTTCGGTCTCCAGCACCTTGCGCATGACCTCGTACGAGACTTCCTCCACCTTCTCCAAATCGGTATCGTAGCTCACCCCACATACGAGATACACGTTGACCTCAGGCGTCGGCTCCTGGTAGTTAGTGATGATGGTCTCGGCGAACCGGGAGTTGGGGATCACCACCAGATTGTTGCCCCATGTGCGTATGCGGGTGCTGCGCCAGCCCACGTTCACCACATAGCCTGCGATGCCGTTTTCCAGCTCGATATAGTCGTTGGTATTGATGACACCCTCAGTCATCACGTAGGTGCCAGCGAACAGATTGGCCAGTGTGGGCTGAATTGCCAAGGCCACGGCCAGCCC
>JAAXIE010000100.1 GCA_012270525.1 Dehalococcoidia bacterium
AATTGAGGCATCCTAGGCAATTGGCACAACCCATACAACTAAGCGACTGCGAATTCTGCGGTACAGAATCTCGTAAACCGGGCCGTTGTCCCGACTGCATGAGGGTAAACGGGGCCTCCGGATGAAGACAAGAGCCAGGTCAGTTGGGCGAACGTTGCGAGCCCGTCTAATCGAGGCTGAATCGTCAGCCGAGCATTTCTTGTTAAAGACTGGCGACCATTGGAACGGACATGTCACCTGGAGCGCCATGGTAAAGCTCGCAGGGGCCCATGGCGTAAACCGCGTAGCCAAGAGGCCGTTAAGTGTAGCTGGCCTCTCCATGCCAATCGGTACTGGCAGGGCGATATTGGTCAATGACAGCGATACACCGGTGCGACAGCGCTTCACCCTCGCCCACGAGATCGCGCACCTGTTCTTGGACGAGGAGACAACGCGGGAGGTTTGGCTCAGGACACCACGGGGCCAAAACCATCAAGCCCACCGGACTTTGGAAACGTTTTGCGACGACCTAGCATCTAGGATTCTGATGCCGAGAGCTTGGCTCGAAAGGGACTTGAAGGGCAAGAGCCCTATGCCGTCCCTGTTGCTCAAGCTGGCTGACCAATACGGCGTTTCAAGACAAGCATTCTGTATCAGGGCTATCAACTTCTTGGGTGGAGCCTACCACGTCGCCGAATGGTGCAAGACCACGGACAGCCATAGCCAGTCGAGCATCCGTCGGACATGGCAGGCCGCGGCCCGAGGCATGAGCCGCCTGATGCCAGAAGAAACTACGATGCACTCCCCTGTGGGGCACTTACTTCAAGAGTGCTTGGCCGACCACACAGCTTCGTATTCTGGAGAACTCGTTCGCGAGCACAAGAGCGAGTCTGTGGAGATGCGCGCCTGCCTGCTCCAAAAAGGCCCTCATCCCACGATGATAGCGGTTACCCGGCGCTCTAAGGCCAGACAGAAGGCCAAACAATTGCAAGAGCAGCCGTGTGCTGTGTCAACTCACTCGCCTTAAGACTCTGAAATCGTTCCGTCCCTCCTCTACGGGGCCCCTGGTTCCTCCCACCGGGGGCCCCTCTCTATTGAGCGGCATATGATAGAGTAACCGTCGAATCGTCCATAACAACACCGTGGAGGCATTGATGGCGGAGCAGCGCAGGCCGGTGGTGGCCGTGACCATGGGAGACCCCTGTGGCATCGGGCCCGAGGTGATCGCCAAGGCTTTGGCCTCTCCCGATGTGTACGAGACGTGCCGCCCGCTGGTTATCGGCAACGAATGGTGCATGCAGCAGGCCTTGGACCTGGTGGGGTCGAACCTGAAGCCACGCCGGTGCACCACACCGCTGGGACCCAACGGGGCGACCGATTCCGTGGACTTCCTGGATCCCGGCAACCTGAACGTTGAGGACGTCACTGTGGGGCGGATATCCCCCACATGCGGCAGGGCAGCCATGGAATGGGTGGCCACGGCGGGCAAACTGGCCATGGCTGGCGAGGTGGATGCGATAGCCACGGCTCCCGTAAACAAAGAGGCCGCCAGCCTGGGCGGTTACAGTGCTATCGGGCACACTGAGCTGTTCCAAGAGTTGGCTGGCTCTCCCACCGTGGCCACCATGCTCATGTCGGGAAATCTCCGGGTGGTGCACCTCACCACGCACCGGTCCCTCCGTCGGGCCCTGGACTATGTGACCAGAGACCGCATCTCCAGTTTCCTGCAACTGACCCACGACACCTTTGGACGATGGGGGATGCCGAATCCCCGTATCGGTGTCGCGGCCCTCAACCCTCACGGTAGCGACGGCGGCCTGCTGGGGCACGAGGAAGCCGAGGAGATCGGCCCAGCAGTGGAAGCAGTCCGCGAGGGGGGCGTGAACGCCACCGGCCCCGTACCAGCCGACAGCGTGTTCCACCAAGCCATCAGTGGCCGCTTTGATGTGGTACTGGCGATGTTCCACGACCAGGGTCACATCCCGGTCAAGGTCCACGGTTTCGAACGCAGCATCACGGCCAACCTCGGCCTGCCCTTCATTCGCACGTCCGTAGACCACGGGACTGCCTTCGACATCGCTGGTCAGGGCATCGCCGACCATCTGAGCATGATTGAGGCCATCAAGTTGGCCCAAACCTTCGCCCGCGGACAGGGATTGGGCTGAGAGACCGATGATATAATTCTGCACCTAGCCAGTTGATTTCTCCGGGTCTGAGGTGAGGCTTGAGGCTATCCTTCATCGGTGGCGGTGCCATGGCCGAGGCCATAATCCGCGGCGTCCTGGACAAGGGGATTGCCCCTGCTTCCGACATTTCAGTCGGCGAGGCCATTGAGCAACGCTGCCAGTGGTTGCGCCAGACCCACGGGATCGCCGCCACCACCGACAACCTGGAAGCTGCCCAATCGGGCGACCTCGTGGTGCTGGCCATCAAACCCCAGAACCTCCCCGAAGTGATGGGCCAACTCAAGGGGCGACTCAAGTCCCGGCAAGCCGCCCTGTCCATCATCGCGGGTGCCCGGATGTCCACCATCACCGAGGGATTGGGGCATTCCAGCGTCATACGCGTGATGCCAAACACTCCGGCCCAGATCGGCGAGGGCATCAGCATGTGGACATGCTCCCCGGAGGTAGACGGCACCATGCGGGAGCGAGCACAAGCCGTTCTCAGCACCATGGGGCCTCATATCGAGGTGGATGACGAGAAGTACATGGACATGGCCACGGCCCTGAGCGCCAGCGGCCCAGCCTATGTGTTCACCTTCATAGAGGCCCTGATCGATTCCGGCGTCCACCTTGGCCTGCCACGAGAGACGGCCCGGTCCCTTGCGCTGCAGACCGTGCTGGGAAGCGCCTCCCTCGTCAAGCAGACGGGCAAGCATCCCGCCGAACTGCGCGACATGGTGACCTCGCCCGGCGGGACCACAGCTGAAGCCCTTCTCGCATTGGAGGAGGGCGGCTTCCGGGCTACGGTGGGCAATGCCGTGTTGGCGGCCTATAAGAAATCGGTCGAACTCGGCAAGAAAGAATGATGGAGCCTTGATCCTGGTAACGATACTCAAGGTGTTCATCATCATCCTCATCGTGGCCATCTTCGCTAGGACAATCCTATCCTGGTTCCCCACGGCCAACACCCTCAACCCACTGGTTGCCATCATCTACCAGTTGACCGAACCGATCCTGCTTCCCCTGCGGAAGGTCGTGCCCCGAATGGGCATGTTCGACTTCACCCCCACCATCGCCCTGCTGATCCTGTTCCTCGTGCTGGCACTGTTGGGTGGCGTGTGACGCCTACCCGCGCGACGTCCGCGGCGTTCCACCATTCTTGACCGACCGGAATATCGGCACGTACAATCCCTTCAACATGCGGGAACAGGTGCGCTTATGAACCAGAAGGAACTGCTGAAAGGCAACACGGAAACGTTGCTCCTGTCCCTTCTGACCCAAGAGGCGATGTACGGCTATCAGATCGTCAAGGAGATGGAGCGACGCAGCAGCGGCTACTTCCAGTTCAAGGAGGGCACCCTCTATCCCGCATTGCACCGGCTGGAGGAAGCCCGTCTGGTGGAAGGGCGCTGGCAAGAGACCAACATGGGTTCGGCCCGGCGCTACTACTACATCACGGCAAAGGGTGAACGCGTGCTGTCGGAGAGGACCAGAGAGTGGAACCGGTTCGCCACCGCTGTCAACGCGATCATGGTCCCTGAACCCCAATAGCTTTCCGCTGACGAGGTAGCCACCGTTGGACCAAGAACTCCGTCCCTACCTCCGCAGCCTCGCCAAGCGGCTGAGGCTTGATCCCGCTACTCAGCAGAATATCCTCCTTGAACTCCGGGGGCACCTGGAGGACAAGGCCCAGGACCTGCAGTCCGCCGGGGTCTCGCGCAAGGAGGCCCTGCAAAGGGCCATGCAGTACATGGGCAAGCCCGCCCATGTGGCCAGCAGGATTTACGCCATCCACAGCCGTGGGTCGTGGAGGGATATCCTGCTGGCCACGGTTCCCCACCTCCTGCTAGCAGCCCTCTTTGCCCTCAACCTGTGGACGCGCTACGCCCTTCTTGTAGTGGTGCTCCTCGGTGTGGCCATTGTCGCCATCCGTTGCTGGCGCAAGGGCAAGCCCAAGTGGAGCTATTCGTGGCTGGGGTACTGCATGGCGGCCCCTGCCTTATCCTGGCTCCTGGCCACCATGGCCCTGTTCTATGGGGCTTGGACCTTCCTCACCACGGGGGGATTGCCCTTCACGCCCGCACTCTACCTGCTCATACTCGCGTATATTCCTTTCTCCCTCTGGGTGATGGCCCGGGTGGTGGTGCCCCTGGTGAAGCAGGACTGGTTGATGGCCTCTTTCAGTGCATTGCCCTTCCCCTTCCTCACCACCTGGCTACTGTTCTTCAACTCGCAAGGCACCCTGTGGGGGCAGGACAAGGTGAGCCTGCGAGAGACCGATGGAGACAGGGCTCTGGTGTTCCTGGCTCTTGCCATCACCACCGGTGCCTTCTTCATGATTGGTAGTCGCCTGTTGAAGATAGGCCTCCTGACCGTCTCCACGGCGTTGATGGTCGCCTTCACGGTAGTCTCCATTCCGGTAAGCTTCGGCATACTGGCAGCGATCCTCATCATCCTCGCATCCGTCGCCTTTCTTCTGAGTCCTGCCGTGCTGGGGTCGAAGCTGGAGAACGAGGACGAGACCATAGACCTCATCGAAGGCGCCGAGACTCCGTCCCATTGGTCACCCAACGCCAGGTAGCTCTTGTCGTTGACAGCAGTGCCTGCCTGCCTGCTGGAATGACCCAGCAATGGCAGATTGGGATCGTTCCCCACACCCTGGTAATTGACGGCACAGTGCTACGGGACGGCATTGATATCGGGCCCGCGCAGTTCTATCAGTCGCTGGGCCAGGGTTTCAAGGCCGTCACCACCTCAGCCCCCAACCCCAAGGCCTTCCAGGAAGCCTTCGCCTCAGCCCATGCCATCGCATCCGACGTCCTATGCATCGTACTGGCTTCCCGCTTGAGCTCCGCCTACGATGCCGCCCAAATGGCTGCAACGAACACCGGCCGTGCCATCCCGGGATTGAGGGTCCACGTTATCGACAGTCGAACTGCAGCCGGAGGATGCGCTCTGCTGGCCCTGGATTTGGCCCGGGCATCTTCTTGCGGGCTTGGACTCGAGGCCCTAGT
>JAAXIE010000234.1 GCA_012270525.1 Dehalococcoidia bacterium
GAGAAGAAGGGCACGCCCGCCTCTCCCGCTACGGCCCGGGCAAGCAATGTCTTGCCCGTTCCCGGCGGCCCGACCAACAGGACGCCCTTCGGTATCCTCGCGCCCAGCGACAGGAATCGTTCGGGGTACTTCAGGAATTCGACAATCTCTTCCAGTTCGTACTTGGCCTCTTCTACACCAGCCACATCACCGAAGGTGACGTTGGGTTTGTTGACCACAAAGAGGCGAGCCCGGCTCCGTCCGAAGCTCAGCGTCTGGTTGTTGCTGCCTTGAGCTTGGCGCATCATGAACAGGATCAATGCGCCGAAGAAGATGAGAGGCAGGAAGCTGATGAGCACCCGGAAGAAGCTGCCGAAGCCGCCGGAGCCCTTGTGGATTATCTCGATGGGGGTGTCTTTGAGAGAGACGCCCTCGCCCTGAAGAAGCTCCTCGATGTCAGCATTCTGGCCGATGCGGCTGGTGTACTCCTCACCGCTGGTGGTGACGATATTCAGCTTCTCCCCCGACACCTCTAACTCGCGGATCCGTGGCGGGTCGGCCGCAGCGTCGGCTATGACGGCACTCAGGGGCTTCTCCGAGCCACCGCCCCTTGGGATGAGAATGTAGAAGATGGCGATCACCGCAATGATCACCAGCAGGTAGATAAACCCGCTCCTCATCCACCTTCCGCTGCCCATGCTACTTCCTGGGTACCTCTCCGTATGGTCGTTCTACGCCATACTATGACGCTTTGACGCGAAAAGCAAATCGGGGCCGTACGCTGCCGACCCCCAACTGTTTCCCAGTGTACCACACACAACCACTCCAAGGCCAACGGCTTCTGCCATCTGTCAACGCGGAGGCACCGCGGTGCTGTCGCAGGGCGCAGGTAGGACGAGAAGAGGCCTAAGCAAGCCGTATCGCGGACTCTTCGCTGGGAAGTCCAGCTTAGGAGTCCTCGCATTGCCCCTCCATGTCCAGAGCGACATGGTCGTCGGTAAGATCGTCTTCGCAGTGAGCCGCCGTGGAGATACCCTGGTTGTTGCCGTCTGATACAACGAACCCGGTGGTGCATTCAGGATCCCCCTCGTACTTCAGTCCCTCACCGCCCCAGTGCTTGGTGGAGCCAAGGTCAATCAGCAAGGGCCCTTTGTAGTCCATTTCCTTGACCTCGACAGGGACCTGACTGGTTAGACCGTGTAACTTGGACTTGGCCACCCCTCCCAATCGCATAAGTGTCGTTTGCTTCGAGTCGACATTCTCTAGCTGCACCTCGGAGACTATCCTACCGGAGGCTGAGTCAAACCCTGTGGCAGCGTCCCTCACGTCCGAGTCATTCCGAAGGGCGAGATGGATGGCTGTTACGGCCTTAGTGATGTCTTCCTGCTTATATCCCTTATGGATATCGAGGGTAACATCCACGCCCGAGTCGTCCTCGAACGAATCTATCGGAATCTGGGCAGCCGCAGGTATGCCGTCCTTGAACCAGATCTCACCCGCTCTCGCATGAGCCACGGAGCCGGGAGCAGCCCTCTCCACTTCCTGTACCAAGAGAGCGAAGTCGTTGTGCCAGCCGTAAAGAGCCGTGGCCTCCTCGACCATGATCAGGTCCCTCTCTGCCATGGTCTGCATATCCTGTGCCGGTGCCGTCTGCTCCTCGTCCACCGAGGAGCTAGTACCCATGAACCCCAGCCCCAATAGTAAGGCAACTAAGCCTAGCAGCATCGCTTTTCTGGGTTGTGTGAGGAGCGATATCGTAGGATCCTCCTTGGAATGCTCTCTGGCAACGCATAAGGGCTCGCACCTCCTATCCCTTGTGCGACATGGAGCCTATCACGTTCACTATAGCAGCAATCTATGGACTATATCAATGTAATGCGGACAGACCATCAGTAACTTCCTGCAAGGCAGCGAGCATACCGGGTCATGTGCATCATCCACCGGTGTCATGGATCACGCCTTTGCCACCTGACACGTGTTATGCAAATGACAGGCTACCCACTTTGGGCTGGCCTCCCACCAGCATTTGACACCATACGTGGTTACCCGTAGGATATGCTCGTTTTAGTGCGTATGCAGGCGGACGTCAAATAGGGCGTGTCATCGCCTCCAGATGCAACACCAGGGAGGACTGTACCTTGGCCCAGTATGTTCTCGTTGAGTCCAGGGACCCGTTCGAGTACGCCGACACGAACTATATGTACAGCACGGCGGGCGATTTGGCAGCTAGGGGGAACGAAGTTACCCTCTATCTCATTCAAAATGGTGTCTTCTGTGCTCGGAACGGAGTGCGGAACAACCCGCTAGCCGCCCTCCGGCAGAATGCCCCCTCGGTCCGGGTGGAAGTGGACGACTTCTCGTTGCGGGAGCGTGGCATCCCCTCCGGCGGACTGGTAGAAGGCGTCACCGTATCGAACGTGGACAACCTGGTCGACCTGCTGGTGCAGGAAGGCAACAAGATCGTCTGGCACTAGGCTCCATTTCTCGGGAGGACTTCAATGGCGAAACTGACCATAGCCCTTATGGACTCGCCCTACGAGTCGGGCACCACCACCAGTGCCCTGCGCATCGCCGACGCTGCGGTGCGGAAGGGGCACGAAGTGAACGTGTTCGCCTACGAGGGTGCCGTGTCACTGACCATGGCCGAGCAAAAGGCCCACCCCAATCCGGTCAAAGGCACATCGGTGGAAGAGCAACACCATCCCACCACCTCTTCATGGGTGGCAGGGCTGCTTGCCACTGGCAAGGTGGACTGGATTAACTGTGGCCTCTGCGTGGACGAGCGTGGGTCGGGGAACTGGATCGAGGGCGCACGACGTGGCGGCCCTCCAGACCTGCTCAAATGGTCCACCGAGAGCACCAACACCCTAATCATGGGCACCAAGTAGGAGGTCGGGGTGGCATCGATTCTTTCTATAGTCGAGCGAGCATACCACGGCACCATCGAGGAGCAGGACGACACGATCCTGTGGGTAAGCCATATGCTGAAGAACGCAGGGGCCGATCTCTCGGTACTCTTGCGGGGTAACGCGGTCAACTATGGCGTGATGGGGCAGGACGCCACCGGGCTCAAGTTCGGCGACGTCGAAATGGAGGTTGCCCCCACCCTGGACACGGACATAGTCAACCTAGTGAGTGCTGGCATCCCCACTTATGCCGTCAGAGAAGATCTGGAAGAGCGAGGTATACGACGAGAGGAGTTGGCCGAGGGACTGCAAATCATCGACCGTGGTGAAGTCGCGGCCCTCTACGACTCTCACGACTCCATCTGGCACTGGTAGGGGGACACAGGTTTCCCCCTCATTCCGTCCTGCGAGACGAGAGGCCCCCGTTTCTGGAGGTCTTTCCGCTGTTTGATGAAGGCCGTCACAGGGATTGAGACCTTCAGGACCCTCGCAAATTGCCCGCCGACGCGGCGTTTCCGAATTCCGACTTGGCGCAGGACGGAAAACGTACAAGATAACGGAGGACCAGTACTGATATGGACGATGCCCTAGGTGTGCAATGCAGCCTGTGGCCTGAATTATGCATCTGGGGCCCTAGAGGACTACACATATCGCTTTACCCCTCTTATAATACCCACTTGGATTTGGACCAGGAGTACCCAGTTGCCCTTTTACCCATATCCATCCCTTGGTAAAGATGTGGCAGTTAACAGGCCGAAAAAGGGCCTGTACGACCCCTCTTTTGAACACGACGCCTGTGGCGTTGGGGTTGTCGTCGACATCAAGGGACGCAAGACCCACGACATCATCGGACAGGGCCTCCAGGTTCTCATCAACCTGGGGCATCGGGGCGCATGCGGCAGCGACCCCGAAACCGGGGACGGCGCAGGGCTGCTGGTGCAGATGCCTCACGCTTTCTTCCAAGCCGAGGCCACCAAGCAGGGCATACAGTTGGGTCAGCCCGGAGAATGGGCCGTAGGCATGGTGTTCCTACCGCAGGACCCCCAGGAGGGGGTTTATTGTCGGCAGGCCCTGGAGAGAATAACCGCTGAAGAAGGACAGGAGTTCCTCTGCTGGAGGGACGTCCCCGTAAATCCCGGCGCCATCGGTGCTAACTCCCGCCTGGTGATGCCGGTTATCCAGCAGGCAATCATTGGCAGGGGTGCCGACACCCCCGACGAAGCCTCCTTCGAGCGGAAACTGTATGTCATCCGCCGCCGGGTGGAGAACGAGGTGCTGGCCTCGGATATCAGAGATCCCTCGTCCTTCTACATCCCCTCGCTATCGGCCAACCGGATCGTCTACAAGGGCCTGCTGATGGCCCACCAGATATCGGGCTTCTATCTGGATCTGGCCGATGAGTCCATGGTCTCGTCCTTCGCGATGGTCCACTCGCGCTTCAGCACCAACACCCTGGGTTCATGGCGTCTGGCCCACCCCTACCGGTTCCTGCAGCACAACGGCGAAATCAACACCCTTAGGGGCAACATCAACTGGATGGCCGCCCGCCAGGGAATCCTGTCCTCCCAAGCCTTCGGAGATGACCTCTCCAAGATATTCCCGATCATCTACCCAGGCCAGAGCGATACCGCCTGCATCGATAACGCCTTGGAACTGCTGCTGCACACTGGCCGCTCGCTGCCCCATGCAATGCTGATGCTCATCCCCGAAGCCTGCGCTTCAATGGTCGACATGCCCCAGGAAAAGCGCGACTTCTACGAGTACTACTCCTGCCTTATGGAACCGTGGGACGGGCCTGCACTCATCGCCTTCACCGATGGCACCCGCGTCGGTGTCATTCTCGACCGGAACGGACTGCGCCCCTTCCGCTACTTGGTAACCAAGGACGACCTTCTCGTTATGGCATCGGAAACGGGCGTGCTTCCCGTTCCTCCCGAGGATGTCCGGTTCAGGGCCCGGCTGCAGCCGGGACGCATGTTCCTCGTGGACCCTTCGCAAGGCCGGATAGTATCCGACGAGGAAATCAAAGCAGAACTGGCTTCCCGGCATCCCTTCGGTGAGTGGCTGGCCCGCAACAGGGTGACGCTGGATGATCTGCCCGCCCCAGTACAGGTGCAAGGCCTCGATTTCGCCACCCTACCGACCCGCCAACGGGCTTTCGGCTACACCCAGGAAGAGTTGCAGATGCTCATCGATCCCATGGCTTCGGGCGGAGCTGAAGCCGTCGGCTCCATGGGTAACGATACACCCCTCGGCGTGCTGTCGGATCGCAGCCCTCTGGTCTTCAGCTACTTCAAGCAGTTGTTCGCGCAGGTCACCAATCCACCCTTGGACGCCATC
>JAAXIE010000276.1 GCA_012270525.1 Dehalococcoidia bacterium
GGCTGGTTGTACTCCAGCATCACGTAGTTGGTGACGTCCACCACGTTGTTGATGGGCCGCAGCCCGGCTTTGGTCAGCCTGTCCTGGAGCCAACTTGGCGACGGGCCGACTTTCAGGTCCTTGATGAGACTGGCGGTGTAGCGGCCGCAGAGGTCAGGGTCGGCGATGCTTATGGACACCTCTTCCGAGATAGCAGGGCCGTCTTCTGGGTAGCTGATTTCCGGCTCCCGCACCGCGGCCCCGGTGAGAGCGGCGACCTCGCGGGCCACGCCCAGCAGCGACAAGCAGTCCAGCCGGTTGGGAGTCAGTTCCAACTCCAGGATCGTGTCGCCCAGGTAGCCGTCCAGGGGAGCGCCGAGAGGGGCGTCGTCGGGAAGGACGATTATCCCGGTGTGGTCGTCGCCCAGGCCCAATTCAAGCTCGGAGCAGATCATGCCCTCCGACATCACGCCGCGGATGCGGGCCGGCTTCAGCGGCTCCTTCGCGCCCTTGTGGGGGTTGAACAGCATAGCTCCGGGCCCGGCAAAGCATATCTTGTGCCCGGCGTCCACGTTGGCCGCGCCGCACACCACCTCGACCTCTTCGCTGCCGGTGTCCACCCGGCACAGCCTTAGTCGGTCGGCCTGGGGATGGGGCCGGATGGCCGTCACCTGTCCCACCAGCAGGCGGTCGCCCCAGTCGCCGATACGGTGAATCTCGCCAGCTTCCACCCCGGCCATGGTCAGCCGGTGGGCAAGCTCATCGACGGGCAGGTCCACGTCCACGTAGTCGCGCAGCCAGGAGAGGGGTACTTTCATTGGGCTGGACGGGTCTCGTTAATCAAAATTGCCTCAAGAACCTCAGGTCGTTGGCGTAAAAGTGACGGATGTCGTCGATGCCGTACTTGAGCATGGCAATGCGCTCGGGGCCCATGCCGAAGGCGAACCCGGTGCATTTCTCCGGGTCGTAGCCAACCCCCTGCAACACCTTGGGGTGCACCATGCCGGCCCCCATGATTTCAATCCAGCCGCTGTCCCGGCAGACGCGGCAGCCTTCGGCCTCTCCTCCACAGGCAAAGCAGTCTATGGACATGTCCACGCCGGGCTCCACGAAGGGAAAATAGTCGCACCTGAACCGCACCTTGCGTTCCTGCCCGAACAACCGTCGGGCGAACTCGTACAGCGTACCCTTCAGGTTGGCGAAGGTGATGCCCTCGTCCACCGCCAAGCCCTCTACTTGGTAAAAATGCCACTCGTGGGTGGCGTCGGTGGCCTCGTAACGGTAGCACTTGCCCGGAACGATGACCCGCACGGGCGGCTCCATGCCCTCCATAACCCTGGCCTGCATTGGCGAGGTATGTGTGCGGAGCAGCATCGGGTATTCCCCAGCCTCATTGGGCTGGTCAATCCAGAGAGTGTTCCACATGTCCCTGGCGGGATGGTCCCGGGGGATGTTCAGAAGTTCGAAGTTGTAGCGGTCCCACTCGACCTCCGGTCCTTCAACCACTTGAAATCCCATGGAAGCGAAGGCGTCGCAAATCTGGCGCACGATCTGGGTTGTAGGGTGCAGGCGGCCTTGGAGCATGGGCCTGCCGGGAAGGGTCACATCCAGTTGGCTTTCGGTGGCCAACCGGGCTGCTTGGGCTTCACGCAGGGCTTCCAGCTTCTGGGCCAGGGCTTCTTCCAAGGCCAGCTTGGCCCGGTTACCCGCGGCTCCCGCTTCGGGTCGGTCCTCGGCGGGCAGGGCTCCTATGTCGCGCAGGGCCAGGGTGAGGGAGCCGCGGCGCCCGAGGTGCGTCACCCTCCACTCCTCCGCCTGTTCCCCGTCGGACAGGGAGTCCAAAGCAGCTAGGGCGTCGTGCCTGACGGTGTCGATACGCTGGAGCAGGCTCTGAGGGGAAGCCAAGCTGAGTCCACCTGCTGATTACGAATTCTGATTACAACCCATTATACGGAGCAGCACCCCTTTGTGGTCAAGAAACGTGCCTCCACCTGAGTGACTATCGAAACCCATCGTTGCCAACGGGCGTTGGCGATGCTACAGTGCAATAGGCGTCACCAGTGAATAAGAAATAGAGCCAACTGATTCAGAGTACAAGCGTGTTCCAGTAGCAGCATGGTCTACGGAAGGTGCAAACCGTCATAACTGTTGGACCGGCAGGCCGTATCAACCGATCAGCCAAAAGGGCTGATGTACTAGCAGACTTCATATGCAGAGCCACGACAGCCATCTTGCCGGGATAGTACGACGGCTTGTCGGCGCTGGAGAGGCGTCGCAAGAACGAAGGCAGGTCGAGGCGGAGCGGCTCGCTCAACGCTTGGCCTCCTTCCCCGAATACAACCCCAACCCCGTGGTTGAGACCGACTTAGACGGCAACGTCACCTATCTGAACCCAGCCGCTCGGAAGGTGTACGATCAGGGGGCCTCGCACCCGCTGGCCAGGGACTTGGGGCCGCTGCTGGGTAGGCTTATGCGCGAGGGCAGCGGCGTCCTGTCGCGTGAGGTGAGCTTCGGTGAGTCAATCTTCGACCAGAAGATCGTGTACATTCCCGAGGCCCTGGTCATACGCATCTATTCCCATGAGATCACCCACATCAAGGCCTCGGAGCAGGCCATGCGCACTGCTGGCGATGAGATGCGGCAGATTTCCAAGGAGCACGAACTGCTGGGGGAGATCGGGCGCATCATCAGTTCCAGCCTGGACATCGACGACGTCTACACCGGATTCGGGGAGAAACTCCGCTCTCTGATACAGTTCGACAGGCTTGCAATCAGCTTGGTCAACCTCGATGACAACACGTTTACCAACGCCTATGTGCTTGGAGAGGTGGTGCCCGGCCGGGAGAGGGGTGATGTTTCGTCGCTGGAAGGCACAGTGACCAACGAGGCGGTGATCTCGAGGCGGGCGCGCGTGGTACAGGGAGACCTGAAGGAGTTGGAAGCACTGTATCCCAATCTCATCGACTATCCCTCGGTGGTGCTCGCTCCGATGATCTACCGCGGTGAGTTGTTTGGTGTCCTCAATGCCCGTTCCTCCACCATGAACGCCTACACCGAGAAGGACGCCGAGATGATGTCCCGGGTTGCGGCGCAGATCACCCCTGCCGTGGCCAACTCCCTGCTCTACGCCGACATCCTCCGCGCCCAGGAGGCCTTGGCCCGCTCCAATGACGACCTGCAGCAGTTTGCCTACGCGGCATCGCATGACCTGCAGGAGCCGCTCAGGTCGATAACCTCATACATCGGGCTCATCCGGGACAGATATGCCGACACCCTGGACGACACGGCGAGGGAGTTCATCGACTTCGCCGTGGACGGGGCAGACCGCATGCGCCGCCTGATCGACGACCTGCTGGAGTACTCACGCGTCGACATGCGAGGCGCGTCATTTGAGCCTGTGGACTGCAATCGTGTGGCTGCTACCGTTCTGGGTGATTTGGACCAAGCCATCTGCCAGTGCGACGCCGAGGTCGAGTGTTCTTCCCTGCCCGTGGTCAGCGCTGACGAGTTGCAGTTGGCTCGCCTTCTCCAGAACCTGATCGGCAACGCATTGAAGTTCCGTGACGTAGAACGTCCCCGGATCCGGATCTGGGCCGAGCGCGAGGGGGACGAGTGGGTCTTCGCAGTGGCGGACAACGGGATCGGCATCGCTCCGGAGCACCATCAGAATATCTTCGGCATGTTCACTCGACTTCACTCCCGTTCGCGGTACGAGGGGACGGGCATCGGCTTGGCGTTGTGCGG
Organism: Dehalococcoidia bacterium; assembly: GCA_012270525.1. Next base: position 3,724 of record JAAXIE010000276.1, read on the forward strand.
CAAGATTGCCCAGCGACATGGAGGTCGAATCTGGGTCGATTCCGAGGTTGGCAGTGGGTCAACCTTCCGGTTCAGCATACCGGTCTCTCGATAAAAGGGGTCGGTCAGATAGGAGGTGCGCCCGATGGGTAGTCAACAGGATGGCAGGCCCATTGAAATCCTTCTCGTAGAGGACAATCCAGCCGATGCTCGCCTAGCGCAGGACACCATCCAGCAGTCCGAGCACCAAGCCAACATCACCCACGCCGAGGACGGCGAGGTGGCTATGGCCGTACTGCGGAACGAGGGGGAACACGCCGGAGCGGCAAGGCCCGACCTGATCCTGCTCGACCTCCGCATGCCCAAGAAAGACGGCATGCAAGTGCTGGCCGACCTCAGCCAGGACGAAAATTTGGTGCACATCCCAGTGA
>JAAXIE010000106.1 GCA_012270525.1 Dehalococcoidia bacterium
TGGATCACCGTCCACGACGATGGGCGTGGCATACCGGTGGACCTGCATCCGATGACAGGCGTGTCGGCCTTGGAGACGGTCATGACCTCCCTGCACTCGGGGGCCAAGTTCGGCGGCGGGGCGTACAAGGTGTCGGGCGGACTGCATGGCGTGGGCGCATCGGTCGTCAACGGGCTGTCGCAACAGATGCGGGTGGAGGTACGCCGTGACGGACGGGTCTACAGCCAGGAGTACGCCCAAGGCAAGCCGATAGGTGGCCTTGAGACTGTGGAGGGCTCTAACGGGAGCGGCACTACCATCTCCTTCCTGCCCGACATGGAGATATTCAACGACATCGTCTACGATTTCGACACGCTGACGTCCCATTTCAAGGAGGTCGCCTACCTCAACAGGGGCCTGGAGATCAGGTTCACCAGCCCTTGGCACGAGGAGCAGCGGGACGGCGACATCGACCGCACCTACTATTTCGACGGCGGGCTGGCCAGCTTCGCCCGCAGCCTGAACCGCAGCAAGACTGTGCTGCAGCCCAACCCGTTCTATCTGCTAAAGACCATCGACGACACCATCGTGGAGACGTCGGTGCAGTACAACGGGGCCTTCAGCGAAACGGTGCTGTCGTTCGCCAACTGCATCAACACGCAGGAAGGGGGCACTCATCTCACCGGGTTCCGGGCTGCCCTAACGCGTGTAATCAACGACTACGCACGACGCCAGAAGCTCCTGCGGGACGACCAAGGCAACCTGTCGGGGGAGGACGTGCGGGAGGGGCTGACGGCCGTTGTCAGCGTGAAGCTGACCGATCCGCAGTTCGAGGGTCAGACCAAGACCAAGCTGGGCAACGCCGAGGTCAAGGGAATCGTGGAGGTAGCAGTCGGCGAGGCCCTGACGCACTATTTGGAGGAGCATCCCACCGACGCCAAGCGCATCGTGGACAAGTGCATCACGTCGCAGAAGGCGCGGGAAGCAGCGCGCAAGGCCCGCGAACTGGTCATCCGGAAGAATGCCATCGACGGCTCATCGCTGCCCGGCAAGCTGGCAGACTGCTCCGAACGCAACCCGGAGAACTGCGAGATATATATCGTGGAGGGTGAGTCGGCAGGCGGGTCGGCCAAGATGGGCAGGGACCGTCGCTTCCAAGCCATCCTGCCGATGAAGGGCAAGATACTGAATATCGAGAGGGTGCTGCGCCAGCCGGACAAGATACTGGGGCACACAGAGATACGGGCCCTGATCGCGGCATTGGGGGCGGGAGAGGGCGAGGACTTCAACCTGACCAAGCTGCGCTACAACAAGGTCATCATCATGACGGATGCGGACGTGGACGGCTCCCACATCCGCACCCTGCTGCTCACCTTCTTCTTCCGGCGGATGCCCTCCCTAATCGAGGAGGGCTTCCTGTACATCGCGCAACCTCCCCTGTACCGGGTGCAGAACGGCAGGAGCGCGCAGTACTGTTACAGCGAGGACGAGAAGGAGCGGTTCCTGACCAAGCTGAATGGCAAGCGGAACGTGCACGTGCAGCGATACAAGGGTCTGGGCGAGATGAACCCGGAGCAGTTGTGGGAGACCACTATGGACCCTGAGAAGCGCACGATGTTGCGGGTGGACATATCCGATGCCATAGAGGCCGAGGATGCGGTCACCACCCTGATGGGCGAAGCGGTGGAGCCACGCAAGCAGTACATCATCACCCACGCCCGGAACGTCAAAGAGCTGGACGTATAGGAAGCGGACCTCTACCGATTTATACTGGGCGGGTTATACTGGGAGCGATGCCACCTATGCCTGCCCAGTCAGGTGGTGACATACCCAACCCGACGGAGGGACTACATGACCCAACAGAGCGACAACGCTCCCGGCACCAGCCTGTTCCCCAGCATAGGCACCTTCCACACCATGATGTCCGAGGAACTGGCGGGACTGACCGACGAGCAACTGGACTTCACCTCGGACAAGTGGGAGTGGTCCGAGTGGAGCATCCGCCGCAATGCCAGCCACGTCTCTTCCGGGGGCCTGCGCTGGATACTGGGACGCTGGGCTGACGCGAATCTGGCCGAGGGCATCGACCTTCCCGAAGACGCCATGGAGATCGTGAACTCCGGTGCGCGTTGGCTGGACGAGGACAAGTATCACAGCGTCGACTCGATACTGGGCAAGCTGAAGGAGAGCCTCGACCTTTGCGATGCGGTGCTGGCCAAGCAGACGGTGGGATCGATGCGCTCCATGGAGCTGCCCTGGTCGAACACGGGTCAGGCGGCCCAGATGGCCGAAGCCCATCCCAATGGCAGGCGCCTGGACCCATCAGACCCGGAGAAGGCGTTCATCAACCTGGAATACACCTTCCGGCACATATGGTTCGAGTCGATGACGCACCTGTACAACATCCAGCGGCTGAAGAGGGCCCAAGGCTTGAGTGCCACGGTGGCTCTTCCCAACGAGGGCTACCACACCATTCCGAGCTGGGACAGCAGCGAGCCCTAGACGGCGAAAGATGGGTTGACCTCCACGATGCCCTCAGGTGTGGCCTGCATGAGGCAGACCAAATCGTAGCCGCGGCGACGCAGTTCATCGCTCCCGCCCTGGCAGCGGTCAACGAGGATGATGACCTTGGCCACCTGGCAACCGGCTTCCTCCACCGCCTCTATGGCGTGGAAGACGGAGGAGCCGGTTGTGCATACGTCATCGACGATTGCTACCACTTCGCCCTGGGGCATATCGCCCTCGATAAGTTGCTCGGTGCCATGGCCCTTGACTTCCTTGCGAACTATGAAGGAGTTGATGGGCTTGCCAGCCATGTGGCTGGTCATGGATATGGCGGTGACGATGGGGACCGCACTGACGGTGGGCCCGCCCACTCGCCTTATGCCCAATGGGTGCAGGATGTCCATCAGGGCCTTGCCGACCAGGCAGGCACCTTCGGGGTCCAGGGTCAACAGACGCCCGTCCATGTAGTATGAGGTGCGCAAGCCCGACGACAGGGTGAAATTGCCGTATCTCAGGGCACCACGCTCCAGGGCCAACTCCAGCATCCGTTCCGCCTCGGTCACTTGTCATCCCCTTTTTGCGTCCAACGCGCTTGTATCACTGTAAAGCTGGTTCTCGTGGATGTAAGCCTCGACTGCTGCAGGCACGCATTCCCGCAGAGACAGCCTGGATTGGGCGCGCTCACGTATATCAGAGGAACTGATTTCCAACTGCTGCACCGGGACTGAGACGGCCCTGTGGGATCCTCTGGGCAGGAGGGCATCCAGCTTCTCAAAGCCTGGTTCGGGGCCCCCGGGACGGGACGAAACTGCTAGCGTGCACAACCGGAGTATTTCTGCAGGCTCCTTCCAACGCTCGAAGGAGGCGTATGCATCGGCACCGAGCAGAAGGAAGACCTCGTCTGGATCCAAGGAATCATCCAGCATCTGCCGCAGGGTATCAACGGTGTAGGTCATGCCTTTGCGGACGAGTTCCACATCGCTGAAGGTGAACCCGGGTATATCCGACACCGCCAATTCGACCATTCTCAGCCGGTGATGCCCTTCAGACAGGTACGTGCCTTCCTTCATCCAGGGTCGTCCTGCTGGAATAAAGAGCACCTCATCGAGTGCGAGATAATTCCGAGCGCCCTCGGCCACGGCTAGGTGCCCCAAGTGGATCGGGTCGAAAGTGCCGCCGAACACACCGAGACGCACACTACCTCCACTCCAAGTCCGCCCTGCCGATACGTACCCGGTCTCCGGGCTGGACGCCCAGCTCCTCCATCTTACGATCCAGTCCCAACTTGACCATTTCGTTGAACAGCTGGTCGACCACCCTGCGGTCACGCATGTTCACCATTTGGGTTATGCGGGCCAAGCGGTCGGAGTGTACCCGGTACCCGTCGTCAACTTTGGACACGCTATCGTGGCTGGGGGGAAGCACGACGTTGACGACTTCCGAGTCCTCCTGCATCCCAGGGCCATAGTACTCTGGAGCTGAATCTGACAGAAGCCGCTGGGTGTCACTCAGCAACTGGGGTATCCCCTCACCAGTATAGCCCGAAAGCTGGTACACGCGGTGGCCAGCGCGCGTGAGTTGCTTCCTGACCCTTTCTGACGCCTCTCGGGCCTCAGGCAGGTCAATCTTGTTGATCAGAACCATCTGGGTCTTTTGCTCTAGGGACTGGCTGTAAGACCTCAGTTCAGCATTCAGAAGGTCGAGCTGTGCTTCTATGTCTTGTTGACTACCGTCCACCAAGTGCCATACCAACCGAACACGCTCGGCATGCTGCAGGAAGCGGTGGCCCAAGCCAACTCCCAGGTGCGCGCCCTCGACCAAGCCAGGCACTTCCATAACAACGAAGGTACGATCGTGAACTTCGCATACGCCAAGCACAGGCTCCAAGGTGGTGAAGGGGTAACTTGCGATCTTGGGCTTGGCAGCGGAGCAACTGGAGAGGAGGGTCGACTTCCCAGCATTCGGGGCTCCGACTATTCCCACGTCAGCCACCAGTTTCAGCTCAAGCTCAACCGAAACGTGCTCTCCTGGCTGTCCAGCTTCAGCCAGCAATGGCTCCCGGTTCACCGGGCTGCTGAAGGAGGTGTTACCTCTACCTCCTCTTCCTGCAGATGCCAACAGAACCCTTGGTATCTCGGCAAGATCACCAATCAGTTCGCGCTCATCATCGAGACCCTGCTTCCAAGCAACTGTCCCAACAGGAGCCTTGATAACGAGGGGCTCTCCATTGGCCCCTCTCTTGTTCTTGCCGGACCCATGGCCACCTCTCACACCCCGCCATATCTTGGAGTAACTGAGGTGAAGAAGAGTGTTCAGAGAGTTATCTGCTTCCAGCCATACGCTACCACCATCACCGCCACGTCCTCCATCAGGACCACCCTTGGGGACGAACTTCTCTCTTCGGAAGCTTAAGCAACCGTTTCCCCCGGTTCCTGCGAATACTTTAATACTCACTCTATCTATCATATTGAGTAGAGGTAATCGTAGTAGTAAGGATTGTTGAGATAGGGTGATTCAGCTACAAGAGGAAGCTGTTGCATCATGGTTGAGAGCGGTTATCGTATGTTCGGATTATAGCACTAGGCTTGAGGGTCGATCTGGGACCTTGGGTACAACGACGGGTGTGGCCATTATGCGAGTGAGACTAGGTGGAACGGCGTTGCTTCTGTAACAACAGTCCGTTGACGGTATTGATGTCCGACTGCAGGGCGGGGTCAGAGGGCAGAGTCCGGGATAGTCGCTTGAGTGTCAGGCTGACAGTGGAGTGGTCGCGCCCGATGGCCTTGGAGATATCCGTGACTCCCATGCGAAGTTGCGATGACATTATGTGGATGGTGGCTTGTCGGGCTGATGCCAGTACGCGATTGCGCTTTCGGCCTGTAAGTTGATCGCGGGTGATGCTGTAGTGGTTCAGGATAGCCGAGATCACTTGCTCGGGGGTTAGAGTGCGGTTTGGATGGGGTCCTGTGGTGCTTGGAGGTGGACTGGTTGTATCAATGGCTTCGGACGCTATGGTTGGGGTGATGTTTGTGTTGCGCAGGGTGGCTAGAGCAACGGCCCGGTTGAATGCGCCTTCCAGTTCCCGCACGTTAGCGATATCCATGGCTGCTAGGGCAGTCAAGGCGTCTTCCTCGGCATGGATCCCCATGGCGGTTGCCTTCGACCGGAGTATGGATAGCCTGGTAGGTGCGTCAGGGACTTGGAGGTACGCGGTCAGGCCGCTTTCCAGGCGGGAGCGTAACTTGGTGTCCAAGAAGCCCAGCCTCTGGGGAGGAAGCTCGGAGGCCAGGATTACCTGCTTTTGCGCAGTGTGTAGATCGTTGACGGTGTGGAAGAAGCCCTCGAGAGTCTGGTGCTTGCCTTCGAGGAACTGGATGTCGTCTACCAGGAGCATGTCGACCGAGCGGTAACGTGAGCGGAAGTCGTCGGTCGTCTTGTTGCGGATTCCGCGAATGAATTCGTTCGTGAAGCCCTCGGACGTGATGTACTGCACGGTCATGCCCTTGCGGTGCGAGGAGTGGGCAATGGCGTGCATGAGGTGGGTCTTTCCCAGTCCGGGCGGGGCATAGATGAAGAGAGGGTTGTAGGTAGCGCCTGGTGACTCGGCGACGGCTTGAGCGGCGCTCAACGCCAGTTGGTTGGAAGGCCCCGCGACGAAGGTGGCGAATGTATACTGATCATTGAGGGTGTGGCGAGGTGCTTCGTTGGGGGCAGGTGGTAATTCGAGGGCGTTGACCCGTGTGTCTTCGAGTGAGGACACGTAGAAGCGGACTTCCAATTGTGGTCCCACCACGCTGTGGACCGACTTCATGACGGTCTGGTACATGCGCTTCTCTATGGACTCCACGATGAAGGGGTTGGGGGCTTCCACGAGGAGTACAGGGCCGTCCAGAGAGGTGGCGCGGGTGCCAGCCAACCATGTGTCGAAGACGGGGCGGCTGACCTGCAATTCCAACTGGCCCAAGACTGCCTGCCAGATATGGGAGGGGCTCATGTGGTTGGATGGCTCCGGCACAACCCGCAGAAACTAGCAGCGGTACATCGGATGGTTCAAGGGTTGGGGATACCATTTCCCGTCCGGTGGCAAAATTGGTTTCGATTCTAGTCGCCAACCTAGAACATCCGCGATGCATTAGAACATAATGCCAGCTAGCCGCAACTGATATCGTAGATGGGATTGGCTGGTATAAACTCATTCGGTCGAGCCTTTCATATGCAACATAACAGATAACGGAGAATGGTCAGCTACCAGGGTTTGCGGGGTGCGCAATCACTATTTCAGCGTGTGAAGGAGACACGTAATGCGCTCAGGTGATGTGAGCAGGCGTTGTCGCCTGTCGGATTACCCCTAGCTGCAGGTAAAGGACGGGTTTCGTGAGAATAGTGTTCATGGGAACGCCGGAATACGTTGTGCCGCCTCTCGATGCTCTTCTCGCAGCCGACTATGCGAAGGTGGTAGGCGTCTACACGCAACCGGACCGGCCCTCTGGGCGGGGAGGGGCGATTACCTCGCCCGCTGTAGCGCGCCACTGCTCTGGGAGGGGACTGCCGTTGTTCCAGCCAACCAGTCTTCGGAACGCCGCGGCGCAACGACAACTGGCGGAGCTGGAGCCGGATGTGGTGGTGGTGGCAGCCTACGGCAGACTACTGCCGGAAGAGGTCCTGAGTATCCCCCGGTATGGGTGCCTGAACATACATCCTTCGCTGCTCCCCAGACATCGTGGCCCTTCGCCCGTGGTGACGGCTCTGCTGGAGGGCGACCGGACGACGGGCGTAACCATCATGGTTGTGGATGCGGGCATGGACAGCGGGCCTGTGGTTGTCCAAGCTACCGCGGAGGTCGGCGAGGAGGAGACGGCCACGGATCTCACGTTTCGCCTGTTCCGGGTTGGAGGTGAACTGATGGCGTCGATACTCCCGCAATGGGTGGCGGGCGAATTGACGCCAGTTGAACAGGACGAGTCACAGGCGACCTTCACGCGCAAGATAACGAAGCAGGACGGGGAGGCGGACTGGTCCTTTACTGCGGAGGTGCTGGCGAGAAGGCTCCGGGCCTTCGATCCATGGCCCGGCTTGTACACCGTCTGGAACGGAAAAACCCTCAAGTTGACCAAGGTTAGGGCCGTGGCCGGGGATACCAAGGCCGCGGGCCGAGCGGGTGCGGTCGTCGTTACCGAGGGAAACGGGGTGGGCGTGCTGACGGGCGACGGGGTGTTGGGACTGGACGAAGTCCAGTTGGAAGGGCGGCGTCCTGTGCCAGCCGCGGAATTCGTTAGAGGGCAGCGGGAGTTTGTGGGGTCCGTGCTGCCCAATTAGGCAATAGCCCGCCCTAACGGCCGTGATCGAGACGCCGAATCAGGGGGTCGGGAAGGTTGGCCAACTGCATCTTGCGCTGGGTCTTGGCGATGTCGTAGGGAACCCTTCGCCTCT
>JAAXIE010000049.1 GCA_012270525.1 Dehalococcoidia bacterium
ATGGGTCGGCTCGTACTGGTGCCAACGGGCGTTGGGGAAGCGCTCTAGGACCTCTTCGATAAGGGCTGTGAGAGTAGGGGAGGTGACCGTCTCGGTAAGGAGGGCGAGGCCTGCACCATCCTCGAGTCGGTCGACCGCAGCAGCCAAGGCGGTAGCGAACGTCTCCCAGTCGCGGCGGACGCCGTTCTCCACAATGAACTGGCTTCGATCTGGATCGTAGAGGGAGAGCACGGTTGCCTGAGTTCTCGCGTGGGTGGCCCCGAGGCTACCTGGATGGTCCGGGTTCCCCTCGACCTTGGTGGGCCTGCCCTGATGGCTTTCGACGAGGAGGCCCTCGGCGTAACCGCCGTCTGTCAGGGCGCTGGCGAAGAACAGAGGTTTCCCGGGAATAATCTCCTCTGGGGCCTGCACATAGGGGACGATCTTCTCTGTGGGTGCTCGAGGCCGGGCGCAGGCGGAGAGACCGGCAAAGGCGAGCGAGGCTCCGAGGATCTTCAGGAAACCCCTACGGTCGACCGCACTTGCGAGCGGTGCCGCTTGCCGGGGAAACTCCTCTTCTAGGAATTCTTGGAACTCCTTTGTCTCTGCGAGTTCGTCGAGGCCGCGCCAGAACTCCCTTCCAGACGCCGTCTCAAGTTTGTTTCGGATGGCTGGAATGCTGGGTCTATCGTTCATCGGTGACATGTGGAGCACTGTGGAAGCTTGTCGGTGTCGATGTGGTACGCCTCAACCAGTTCGGTGCCAAGCTCACGCTGGTTGGCGGGAGGTTCGTAGGCCATGTTGAACACCTCGCTGCGGGGACGGACGAATCTTTCCGGGTTGCGATGGCAATCTAGGCACCAACCCATGGTCATGGGTTTTGCCTTCCAAATACCATCCATCTCGTCTACCCGGCCGTGGCAGGAGCTGCATCCGACCCCGTTGTTGATATGGGCGCTGTGATTGAAGAAGACGAAGTCGGCTAGGTCGTGGACCCGGTTCCAGCGGATCGGGATTTCCCCTTCCCAGCTGGCGGCGACGGGCTGCAGCGCTGGAGCTCCGACCCGTATCTGGGAATGGCAGGTCATGCAGGTTTCGGTGGAGGGAACGCTGGCCGTTGCCGATACCTCGACCGAGGTGTGGCAGTAGCGGCAGTCGAGACCGAGTTCACCGGCATGTAGGCTGTGCTGGAAACCGATCGGCTGGGCTACCGGTACGCGTACTCTGTTATTGGTGGTTCGTGCAAACACGGTAAGGGTCGTAATTAGAAGGATGGTGAAGATGAGGCCACCGATCACGGTCCACTTTGCGAGAGCATTGGCGATCGGTGGGAAATACTGCGGCATCAGGGCGCTCCTGCTGGCTCGCGTGCAGGGGTATCCAGAGCTTCAGGGGAGATTGAGATTCTCGATCTCGTCCGCCGTCGGGGGGAAGGACTGTAGATGTACAATCGACCTCCTTTGGCAGTCCGCCATGTGGAGACCGGACGTGAGATGACTTGCCCGGTCGGTGTGCCGCATGTGCGGAACGGGGACCAATGTACCATAGGCGCGTCTCAGCGCTAGGGGGGCAATTGTCCCTTGGTGTGCATCTGTGGGATGACGGGCGTAGCGGGGGATTGTCTTTGCCCCTCACAGGGGGAGGCCAGTCCTGGCGCATCCTGCACCAGATGATTAAAGAAGAGAATTGCGCCGTTTGCCACCCGATCTGCAGATATTAAGGAGGGAGCATGGTGGCTTCTATGACCACCAAAGCCAACTGGAGCCTCAACAGAGAAATCCTCAATTATCCAGTTTGGTGGGCTAGAGGGGACTGTACTGCGAACTTTTCGCTGGGAGGTCCATATTTAGGTTGGGCCTAGTTGACTGAAGACAGAACCATCTTCACCTTGCTGATGTAGCCATGAGCTTACCGTTATCCCGATCTTACTGGGTGTTCGATTATCTTCGGGGGCGTGGCTCCTGGGCAGGCATCTCCCGTCATCAGCTTACGAATCTGGTCTTCCAGGCGCAATGAATGAGTGAGCGCAGCTCTGGGACCAATACAGGGGCCACCCCCCTTCCCGCGCCACGCGTTCGACCCTCACTCCGAACACGGGCTCAAGCACCTCTGAAATCAGGACCGTCTCCACTACCCTGGCCACTTGGACGCGACCACCCTGTAAAACAACAACGTGATCGCAATACTCCGATGCGAGATTCACGTCATGGGTCGACATAAGAGTAGTCACACCCACGTCACGCACGAGTTCGTGGCCCCGGCTGCGAGGTCGCGGTTGGCGTTGCCGTGGCGCACCCCGCCAGCAGCAGAACCAAGCCTGCGGTTGCATACATCACCTCTCTCTTACCTGCTTGCTTGACCGGTCGGCTGCGGGGCCGGCTTCTTCGCGTTCCGGCCCCGCAGCGTGGTCACAATTCGGTCACTGATGGTCACAAGGGGATGGCCCGCTGCTGGAAGGCGACCAGGTCCGCGTACACACCCCCCGCGGCGAGCAGGGAGTCATGTGGGCCGGACTCCACTGTGCGCCCCTTCTCCAGGACAATAATGCGGTCGGCGCTGCGGATGGTGGACAGCCGGTGCGCGATGACGAGGGAGGTACGGCCAGCGCGGACGCGGGCCATCGCCTCCCAGAGAAGACGCTCGTTCTCGGCATCCAGGTTGGAGACGGCCTCGTCCATCACCAGGATGGGGGCGTCCTTGAGGACCGCCCGCGCTATGGCGATACGCTGGCGCTGGCCCCCGGACATCTGGACCCCCCGCTCACCGGCGTTGGTCTCATACCCCTGGGGCATCCGCATAATGAAGTCATGCGCCAGAGCGACCCTTGCGGCCTCTTCCACCTCCGCGTCCAGGGCATCCGGGCGCGCTAGGCGGATGTTCTCTCGGATGGTCATGTTGAACAGGTAGATGTCCTGCTGCACCCAGGCGATGAGCTCGCGCAGAGCACTCTGTGGGAACGCCCGGACGTCGTGCCCGCCGATGGCGATGGCGCCGTCCGTGACATCCCAGAACCGCATCAGCAGATGCGTGCAGGTGGACTTCCCCGCGCCGGAGCGCCCCACGAGGGCCACGTTCTCTCCCGGCTCGACTGCAAAGCTCGCTGCGTCCAGCGCCGGAGGCAGGTCCGGGGCGTAGTGGAAGCTCACGGCCCTGAACTCGATGCGGGGC
>JAAXIE010000282.1 GCA_012270525.1 Dehalococcoidia bacterium
TGGGTCATGATGTCACCCCGACGGGAGTTGGAAGTTGGATGGGATGCGAGGTCTGAGCGGAGCACTCAGGCGGTGCGGCACTGGTCTGGAGACTGGGCTGTTCCGACGGGAGCTTTGAAACAGCTTGGGGCGGTGTTCCGGTGTGTGGGAAGGAGGGACGTGTGATGTGTCTGGCTTTGCTATCTGGAGGGGACGGGTCCGCCGACAGCGGGGCTGATTGGGAGCCGGAACAGTTCCGGTTGCAGCTTTGAGGCAGCTTGGAGGGCTGTTCCGATTGAGAGAGCAAGGGGAGGGAGGCTTGGGGGCGATCCGTAGCTGGACAGGAGGGGTTGGGGCTGGAGGCTGGGGGAGCGGCAGGGTTGGGACAGGGGCAGCCGTAGCTGAGGATCGGAACATGGTCGTATCTGGGAAACGTTTCTTCGTAGCTGATCCTGTTCCGATTGTTCCGACTGGTGTAGCTAGATCTTAGGTGAAATAGCGTTCCGATGCGGGGTGCGGGGGAGGTCTGGTGGCGGCGGCCATGGAGGAGCAGGATACGGGGGGAGGACGGGACGGAGCATTGGTGCGTTATGTCGGAGTGGCCTGTACGGATGGTCATGTGTTCACTCTTCCGGAATACGACGGTGCGCTGGTACCAGCCTAGCAGGGGGCAGGCGGGCGGGCAAGGTGAAGATGTCACGGGGGGCTACCGGCACGGAGCGGCCAGGCAGCTCCCATGCCAGTACCGGCTAGTAGTCCAGTACCGGCTAGTAGTGCAGTGAGGAGGGCCGGACAGCGGGATGCTGGGCGGGAATGAACGGGGCTGTTGAGAGGCTCCTAAGGTCTCGTATTGTGTTCGGCACCCCAGGCGGCCATCCACTCCAGTACCTCGGCGAGGGGAAGCACGTCTGCGTATTTCTGGTTCATGTCGAAGAGGTTGATGGCGTGGGAGGCCTCGTGGCGGTCAAACACGCATTCTTCCACGACGACCATGCGGTAGCGGTTGGTGCACCCGTCGACGACGCTGGAGCGGACGCATCCGCTGGTGCTCTCGCCACAAACGATGATGGTATCGGCTTCGAGGTAGTTGAGATGCCCGGCAAGGGGGGTGCCCCAGAAGGCACTGGGGGAGGACTTTCGGAGCACAGCCTCGCCCTCAATGGGGGCCACCTCGTCGATGATTTCCCAGCGTCGATGACGTCGGTCGGCTGCTTCGGGGGAGAGTTGGGGCGGCGTTGAGGGGTCGCGGCGCACGGTCCAGCCCTCGATACCGGCATGGTCGAGGCCGGTGACGTGTATCACGGGGATACCATTGTCGCGGGCGGCTTGGAGGAGGGTCTGGATCTGGGGAACAGAGTCCCAGGCGGCCATGCCGCAGCTTCCGGGCCAGTCCCTGATAGCATCGAGGAGGGGTTGGGGCTCGTCGCCGAAGACCCAGCGATAGAGGTCGATCAGCAGAAGGGCGGGGCGCTCCCCGAAACCCACCTTGCGGTGGGTGCTGGCCGCCAGGTGGGCCTTGTCCTGTTCGGTGAGAAAGGGGTCCCATACCCGAGAGGTCATGGTGCGCCTCCTTGGTGGGCGGTGGTGTGGCGGGAATCTAACATTGGGGGTTTGGACGGGTCAATGTTGGTGGGTGTGATGCGGGTGCACTCCAGTTTAGCTCCCACCGACAGCGAGGCACTATACTAATGACTTAGTGAACTTTAGGAGAGGACTGACAATGCCAGGTGACGATAGGGTGATGGTCTACATCGATGGAAGCAACCTGTATCATTCTCTGAGAAGCGTGGCCGATAGGATAGACTTGGACTTCCTAGCGTTCGCGAGAAAGCTAACTGGCGATCGGCGGTTACAGCGCATCTATTATTACAACGCTCAGGCTGATCAATCGAAGGACCAGCAGGGGTATCGACAGCAGCGTCGGTTCTTGTCCTCACTGAGAGACGTCGACTACTTGGAAGTGCGACTCGGACGATTGGTATATCGGAATTTCCCAGGAGAGGCCCCGTACGAGAAAGGCATAGATGTCAAAATCGCGACCGATCTGCTGGTACACGCCACAACCGGTGCCTATGACGTGGCTATCCTAGTGAGCGGTGACACGGATTTCTGTGACGCATTGCAAGCGGTCAAGAACACTGGAAAACTTGTCGAAGTAGCTCTGTTCGATCCCCCAACTTCATCGGCCAGCCTAAGAGAAGTGGCTGATCGCATCCTCAGGATCAATCCTGAGTTCCTTGATGACTGTTGGCGGGCCCAGTAAGTGGAATATAAGGGAACGAGGGGCCGCTCTCCGCGACCCCTCGTTTACAAGGGTACCGGTCCCGGGTGGGCTGGCGAACCTGCTGGCTAGCCAGGAGGCAGACAACCGACCTTGGGAGGGTCATCACCCAGGGTGGCTGAGCGACCCTGGGGGGGTTATTTCCCAGGGTGGCCAAGCGACCCTGGGGGGTTCATAGGGAACCATCGTAGCGTTCAGCGTACCCTTCGTCAATACACGCATCTTCCAACACAGGCCAAGAATCACCACAGCGAACCGGCCCGAAGGTTGCGTTAGCGGAGGAGGGGGATGACTTCTTCGCAGAGGCGTTGAAGCTGGCCGCGGGCCTTGGTGACCATGGAGAAGATCAGGGTTTCGACCCCGGCGTCGAGGTAGGTCTGGGCCTTTTCGGCGCACTGGGCGGGCGGGCCGTAGAGGGTGGAGCGGCTGACGTCGTAGGGGAAGTCGTAGTAGCGGGGCATGCGCTCGTTGAGGACGGCGCGGGCTTCCTGCGGGTCATCGTCGATGTGGATGTAGCAGAACTTGGCAGGGCTGAGTTGGTTGAAGGGACGGCCGGAGGCGGTTGCTTCTTCGCGGACGCGGGCCCAGCCGCGTCGGAACTCCTCGGCGTCGGTGGTGCTGGAGGCGAGCCAGCCGTCGCCCACGGTAGCGACCCGCTGGAAGACAGGCTCGGCGCGTCCTCCGATCCAGATGGGGAGGCGGCTGGTGGGACGCGGCGTCATGGCGCGGGAGTTGGGCGGGGGGAAGGCTCCGCCCTGGCCCCAGTAGTTTCGCATGGTCTGGAGGCCGCGCATGAACTGGCTAACCCNNGGCGCATGGGTGCGCCCACGGCGTCGTACTCATCGGGGCGGCCGCCGAGGGATGCTCCGATGATCAGGCGGCCGTGGGACAGGTAGTCGAGGGTCGAGAGGGTCTTGGCCAAGGCCAAGGGGTTCCGCAGGTTGGTGCACAGCACACTGGTCCCCAGCTTGATGGTGTTGGTACGGGAGGCCACGAAGGACAGAACGGTGAGGGCTTCCAGCATGCCGACGCGCTGGTGGAGGAGGCGGTCTTCGACCCACACGGAATGGAGGCCGAGGTCTTCGGCGGCGACGGCGTAGTCGGCCAACTGGACGGGGGTGGGAAGGTCGTCCCAACCCACGTTGGGAAGGTAGACTCCGAATTGCGTCATAGCCCCTCTCCTGTAGGGCGTTCAGAATGGGGTCGTCCAGATTGACAAAGGTGAATCAATGGTACAACATTCCGTCGGACGGCGGGCTGGTCGGACGACGGGCTTGGCTGTACGCAGGTAGCTTGGCACGTAGTGTGAAGGGCTTCAAGCATGCAAGTATTCGGTTTCGACCTGCTCCCGTACCCCGAGCATCTAGACCACCTGAAGAAGGACGGCGAACTACCGTTCCCGCTTCCCAAGGAGCACTTCGCCCCGGACGTGGCGGTCAAGAACTACGAGGAGCACCTGGAGGCTTGGAGCCTGATGGATGAACTGGGGTTCGACGGCGTGGGGTTCAACGAGCACCACACCTCGCCCTACGGGCTTATGACGTCCCCGAACATCATGGCGGCGGCGGCATCGCAACGGCTGAAGCAGGCCAAGATTCTCATCTACGGCAATCTGCTGCCGATCCACGAGCCGCTGCGGTTGGCTGAAGAGCTCTCGATGCTGGACTGCCTCACTGGAGGACGCCTCATCTCCGGGTTTGCGCGGGGGATACCCCGGGAGCACATGGTGTACAACGTGGACATGGGGGAGTCGCGGGCGCGGTTCGAGGAGGCATGGCAGATCATCAAGCGGGCGTGGACGGAGGAGGTTTTCTCCTACGAGGGCAACTTCTGGTCGTACAACGACGTGGCCATCTGGCCCCGACCGGTGCAGCAGCCCCATCCACCGGTGTGGGTGCCGGTGACGGTGAGCAAGGAGACCATCGAGTGGGCGGCGAGGGAGAACATTCCCATCACGCCTGGGGCGATTGGTTCGCTGGACGTGCGCAGGGACATGATCCGCTACTATGGACGGCACCTGGCT
>JAAXIE010000251.1 GCA_012270525.1 Dehalococcoidia bacterium
ATGATGGACGTGTTGCCGTTGAGCGACGTGGACTTGACTATAGGGTCCCACATACACTGGGGGTCGAAGTGGGTATGGTGGTCGATAAAGCCGGGGGCAACCACCAGCCCATCCGCGTTGATGGTGCTGGCCGCGGTTTCGTTGAACTTGCCGACGCCCATTATCTGGCCATTGGTCACCGCGACGTCCGCGTAGAACCACGGCTCACCCGAACCGTCTACTACCCGCCCGTTCTTTATTAACAGGTCATACGCCATTACGATACTCCCTTATATACTCTGGTAATGGGGCGCCAAACCGCTACTCCCCGGATGGCCTCCGGCGTTTTCATCTACGCACCATTCCGGGACGGCAAGTACTATAGCAGCGAGCGTTGAATTCTTCAAGCTCCTCCAACTCTCAGCAGATACACTTCATAAGGCGCCTAGGAGCTTTCGCCGGTTGCGAATGATTCCGGTGGAGGGGGCCGCCTCCCGAACTCGTTTAAACGCCTATTGCGTAAACCTCAAGGGAACAAACGACTGCTCGTCGTCGTCATTCTCGGCTCGTATGGCTTCGACCATTTCTTCCTTATTCTCGTCATTCTCGTCGGCGCGTCGAGGTCGAATTATCAGGCGAACACCTTATTTCCTACAAAGGGCTCCACGGCGTCTTTCACATACCCGACCAGGCCCTTGAGGGTCTCAGCTACGCTGCGGGGGACAGGTATTTTGGTCATGATAAAGATGAAGAAGAGATCCCCTGATGACAGCAAACCGCCGAACCCCAGCAACGACTTGAGGTCGTACTGGACTACGAATTCCCCCGCGTATTGGGCCATTCCCTCGAAGATCTCCTTGTTACGCTCTGGAACTGATACATTCTGAACAGCCATCTCCGGGCTGCCCTGAGCTTCAGGCACGTAGAAGGGGTTAAGTGACAGTTTGTCGGCCAGCGAAGGGTCCGGCCGCATCACTGCGCCCAAGTCTATGCCGAACTGGTGAATCGCTGGGCTGAGCATGGGAATGCCCGAAGCCAACTCGGCGCTGGCCAATGGAAGCGCTTGGTGAATTTTTGAGTATGCCCGGTCATTAGCCTCAAATATATCCCCGGCGGTGCCCAATAGACACAGGCAGTGCAGGCCGTCGGATGTAACGGTGGGGCCAAAGATGTCTCGAGCGAATGCCTGCAATTCTGCGTCGAGTTGGTCGTATGGGTGTGTCTTGTAGAACCTCACCAATGCGGTGGTTGTCTCGCCGGTTGCCGGATCGAGGATATTCTCGTAGAGCACTCTAACCATGCTATAGGTCGCCTCTTCCATGCTCGACGCCCCGGACGCCGCCGACCGCAGGGCTTCTCCCAAATCAGCCACGTCCGCATCGGTCAAATTGGTAAGGTCGTACATCGCGTTTCTCCTTTCCTGAGTTGTGCTACGCCGTTGGCTTTCCCTGGCCCCAGTTGATTTGCCTGTAACGTGCTATTCCCGGTTGAACACCGGGTTGCCCGCATTGTCCCAACCGTGCGGGCCATTGTACTCGTCTTTCCGGGACGTCTGCCGTCTCTAGCCGCCGGAGAACCTGGGCATGACTTTGGTGGCGAAGTTTTCCAGGTTCTTCAGTGATCTCCGGAGCGGCATTCCAGGATGGGTGAACTCGACCAACAAGTAGTCCAGGTTGCACACCTCCTGTAGTTCATGGACCTTCTCGACAACGGTGTCAGGCGATCCAACCAGAAGGGTGCGAGGCTCCAGGAAGTCCCAGTCCAGCTTAACGCCGGGGTCCAGCTCCTCCCCCGGGTTGGTAAACACCTGTCTGCCCCGGAACGGGTCGTTGTAGATGAAAGACGACATGATCGCATGCTCCGCTTCCTTGCGGGCTTGCTCCATGGAAGATGCAACGTAGGTGGAGCGCATCACCGCCTGGCCTTCTCCCAGGCTGAACGGTCGGCCCTCCGTTTTGGACCTGATTTCCGCGTAGAGTTCCATTCTCTGGCGAATCCTAGCGGCCGGCGGCTGCCAATAGCAAGCCTGGAGCCCCATTTCCGCGGCGGTCGCGACCGAGTTGTCGCTGGACACGGTCATCCACAGTGGTGGATGGGGCTGTTGGTAGGGCCTGGGCGTTACCCTGAGCTTGACTACCCGTTCCCCGTCCTGCCAGACCGGGTCCGACGGGAGAATGGGGTGGCTGAACTCGGTGCCCTCTGCGGGGAACCCGTAGTTGGGCCCCTCGTGGCTGAAGTAGGGGTCTGCCCAAACCTTGCGGACTATGTCGACGGTCTCCCGGAAAAGCTCCCTGTTCTCCCTGTCCTTTCGAGGGTCGGCGTTGGGACGGAACTGGGGCCCCTCGTATGGCCAAATGCCCCTGCCGAAGCCGACTTCGATCCGTCCCCTGGTCATATTGTCCAAAATGGCAAGGTCCTCGGCCAGCCTTATGGGGTGCCACCATGGGGCGATGTTGGCCATCTGGCCGATGCGGATTGTGGATGTCCTGGCTGCCAGATCGGCGCCCAGAAGTATGGGGTTCGGCAGGTCACCCACACCGTAGGGGCCGAAGTGGTGCTCGCCCAGCCAGATCGCCTCGAAGCCCAGCTCTTCGGCCAGGACGGTCTGCTGCCGGAGATTGTCCAGCATATCGGCGGAGTTAGTGGACTCTCCGGAGGAAGCGGCGACGGTGGTGAACGCTGCGAACCTCACTATGGCGCCTCCGCTCTATGGGGCTTGGGCCTGGCTGCCTAGAGGGCCTGGAAGTATCGAACTAGGTCTGCAAATGGGCGCTAATCTTGGTCTTGAGTAGACGGTGTGTTGGAACGGCACTATTGACCTTCAGGAGTCTGTCTTGAGCAGCGCCGGGCGGATTCTGGTGTTCCAGTAATCGTCGTCGCGCTGGTCTCGCAACTCCTCAACCAACTGCGCCACTTCCACTCCCACGGATTGACCCAATCCAGAGATGGAGCGGTCCCCAGCCAACGCGGTCACCGCGGCGCGGAGCTTCATTACGTATTCCGCAACTTCATAAGCTGCCCGGTCCGAAGCAGAGCGGGCCTGCAGGGCCTCGAGCTTCTCGAGCCAGTCGAGGCCTCTCTCGGCCTCTTCGAACCCGTCACCCAGCGCATTGGTTGTAGTCATCCGGCGTCCTCCTAGCTTCGCGGCTCGGTGCTCCGTCTCTAGTCTTTGTACCATTTGGAGAGTTTGTCCCGCAAGGGTTGGGCACTTCCCAGAGACTTGTATCGCCCCTAAGGAAATCCTGGGATACAGTTCTCACCGACCGTCAACAGTTTCAGACCTCTTAAACTTGACACCAATGGTGCAAGACCATAGATTGCCTGGGGCTGCCAATTCCTTTCGAGGCTGAGTAGGGCCTTGGTGTAATCGGGGCGAGGGGTACCATCCATGACCACTACTGTTGAGCGACAAGGCGCGCCCTCTCAGGCCTATCGAGTGGTGGGGACTCGTCCCATACGCCACGACGGATTCGAAAAAGTGACGGGCGCCGCCAAGTACGGGGCGGACACCCAACTGGCTGGGATGCTCTACGGCAAGATGGTTCGCAGCCCATACGCCCACGCCCGAATCAGGTCCATCGACACCACTACGGCCGAGGCCCTGCCCGGAGTGGCCGCGGTAACCACGTCCCGGGACTTCCCGTTAATCGACGCCCATCCCATTGACTTCGGCCAGATGCTGGGGAACGCCCGCCTGGTGGCGGAACACGTGATGGCCAGGGACAAGGCGCTGTTCATGGGCCACGCTGTGGCGGCGGTTGCGGCGGTAAACGCCCACGTTGCGGAGCAGGCGGCCCGACTGATAGAGGTGGACTACGAGGTGTTGCCCGCGGCGCTGACCCTGCATGACGCCCTGAAGGATGATGCCCCAGCGCTGCACGAAACCATGACGACGCACTTCAAAACGGAGCGGTTCGCGCGCGGCGAAGACACCGGGGTGAAGGGAAACATAGCGGGACATATCCAGCACAAGCTGGGCGACGTGGGGAAGGGGTTTGCGGAGGCCGACGTAATAGTTGAGCGGGAGTTCAAGACGGAGACGGTGCACCAGGGATACATCGAGCCCCACGC
>JAAXIE010000043.1 GCA_012270525.1 Dehalococcoidia bacterium
GGCGAAGGGGTTGAAGGCCCCATGTCCATAGAATCTCCAATGGAATACCTGGGCTACTTGAAATTGGGCAAATAGTAGCTGATCGTCCTGTTCCCGTGCCAAGCCCCGGGCGGCTTCCACCAGATTCCGGTGGGACCCGGTGGGCCAACCCCGAAGCTTGCCCACGGCTATTGTTGCATGGGCCACCGCTCCCCAGAGCTTCTCGCTGCCCTGCAGCACGTCGCCTGCATCGAACTCTCGCTCCGATTGCTCCAGAAACGTGAGGGCTGTCCTGGTGTGTTCTTCGACGGTCATTTCCCCGGTCGTCATGTCGAATCCCTATCCATGCCTGATTTCGGTCCGAGGTCTACATTCCGTCCGTTCGCAGGGTTCACCACATGCCAGACACCGCTCCAGTAACAGAACGTGGGTCTAAGACGACCCACCGGCGATCTCCAAGACTCGATGCACGTACTCGGTTGCCGAGGAGCGGTCGTCCGCCATCGGGTCGGCCTCACTGAAGGGGTTGAAGTAGCCATGCCCGTAGAATCTCCAGTGGAAAATGAGGGCTACCTGGAACTGGGCGAACAGTAGTTGATCGTCCCGTTCCTGCGCCAGGCCTCGAGCGGCATCCACGAGGTTCCGGTGTGAATCAGTGGGCCACCCTCGTTGCTTGGCGATGGCTATGGTGGAGTGTGCCACCGCTCCCCAGAGCTTCTCGCTGCCCTGCAGGATGTCCTCTTTGCAGAACTCTTGGTCGGACTGCTCCAAGAAGGTCAGCGCGGTCTGGATGTGTTCTTCTACAGTCATTTCCCGGGTCGTCATACAGAATACCTGCCAAGAATCAGTCTCAACTCAGGGTCCAGCCTGAGTACGATTCAATCTTCCTTGATGGCGGGAATGATCTTGGCGCCGATCAGTTTCAATGGACCGCCCATCAAATGATTACAGGACGCGCGGGGGATCGAGACGACTCCCCGGCGATGTCCACCACACGGCGGACGTAGTCAGCGACGATTTGGCGGTCTTCCGTCATCGGGTCTATCTCCGCGAAAGGGTCGAAGAACCCATGGCCGTAGAATCTCTGGTGGAATATCCGCGCCACGCGAAACTGGGCCAAAAGGGCTTCCTCTCCCGGTTCTTCCGATAGCCTTCGGGCCGCGTCCACCACGTTCCTGTGAGAATCAGTTGGCCAACCTCTCAGCTTGGCCGCTGCTATCGTCGAGTGGGATGCCGCTCCCCACAGCTTTTCACTACCCTGGATTATGTCCCCTGCAGCGAATTCCGAGTCTGATTGTTCCAGCAATGTGAGGGCTGTGGCAATGTGTTCGGCCGCAGTCATTTCCCTGGTTGTCATCCGGATGCCTGCCTACCTTTTCCTTCCTTGGAAAGCGAATCCAGTCGCTGCTAGTCCTCCTTGATGGCGGGGATGACCTTGGTGCCAAGCAGTTCGATAGAGCGCATGGTAGCCTCGTGGGGCATAGGGCCCTCGTTGCCGTATATCAGAATGTAGCCTGGATCCAACTCCTTGCGTATGTGACGCAGCTTCTTGATGACCGTTTCGGGGCTGCCCACGATGATGTTGTGGGCGTCCTGCAGATCCTGGTAGCTCATGCGCTTGCCCATGGTACCGGTACCGATGAGGGGACGGGTCATCTTGATGCGCATGGCCTCCCGCGACTGGTAGCCCGGCGGGTCGTTGAACTCCACCGGCCCCCGGTTACGATGGGCCTCCGTCCACAGGAAGTGCTTGCCCAACTCCTGGGCCTCGTCATCGGTGTCAGCCACCAGCAGGCGCATCAGGTAGCCGAAGTGCTGCCGTCCCGGCTCGAACCCGTGCTCCCACGCTGTCTCGAAATAGATGTCCTTCAGTTGCTTGGTCAGGTCAAGTAGCGAACCGAGGTTCATATAGGGGTACTGGTGACTCGCCGCCCAGATCACGCTTTCGGGGCTCCCCGTGCCGGGGAACCAGATGGCCGGATGAGGCTTCTGGATGGGCATAACCCACGGGTTCACCATCCGGTGATGGAAATGACGCCCCTCCCAGCGGAACGGTCCGGGCGTGGTCCAGCACTTCAGTATCAGGTCGTGGGCCTCCTCGAACCGGTCGCGGTTCTCGGTGGGGCTGATGCCTGCGTGAAGGGTCTCTACGGCCGTGCCTCGCACGAACCCGGAGATGATACGTCCCCCGGAGATGCAGTCCAGCATGGCGATCTCTTCCGCCATTCGCACCGGATCGGTGGTCGCGATGACATTCCCCAGCATGGCGATTTTCACACGTTTGGTCACCTTGGCAATGACCGCCGCATCCACGTTCACCGAGGGCTTCATGCACCAGTATGAACTGTGGTGCTCGTTGGACATGATGCCATCGAACCCCACTTCGTCCGCCCATGCATACTGGTCGTGGTAGTTGTTGTAGAGGGTGTGGGCCTTGACCGGGTCGAAATGACTGTTGGAGAAATGCATTCGTCCCGATTCATAGCTCTCCAAGTCGTCGTCCGTAACATGTCCGTAGGGCTGCTCGGAAAACCAGTAGACCTCGACCGTCATGTCCTGCTCCTGACCCGGCCTAGTGAAGGCCGGACAAAAACTGCGTCACCGCTTCCAGGAACTCGTGTGGCTTCTCCACGGCCGGAGAATGCCCGCACTGGTCAATCACCTTGAGGCTCGCGTTGGGCAAGGCCCGCTGGTACAGCTCGCCGCAGTCCAGCGGAACGATGGCATCCTGCCGTCCCCATACTATCAGAGTGGGGGTCTCGACCTTCCCCAGGTAGAAAGGGAGGCTTGGGTTGTGCATGTAAGGCCGCCAGCAGAGGCGCGAGGCCATCTCGCGGTTGGCATGCTCCGTTACCTGCTTTTCGGGCGAGAGCTGGCGCGAGTATTGCTCGTAGTTGGGGACTTGAGCCGGATCATAGAACCGCTGCCGGAGTCGTGTGTCCGACGACACCATGAACACTTCCGCGATTTCTCCCTTTTCCGGCTTGATGCCCACGGCATCGATTAACACCAATCCCTTGAGTGGTCGATGGTCCATGGCCGCCATCTCGGCTGCGACCCACCCACCCATGGAGGTCCCCATCAGGATGTAGGAGTCCAGCCCCAACCGCTGGACCATCTCCAGGTTCATGTGGGCAACATCGGTGATGGTGTTCACCCACTCAGGGCGCTCCGTTCCGTTGAAGCCCGCCTGGGATGGGGCATAGACGGTGTAGGTGGATGACAAGGCCTCATGGTACGGCTGCCAGCCCGGATTGCCTCCTGCCCCATGCAGGAACAACAGTGGAGGCCCGTTGCCGCCGCTGAACATCTGCACCAGCACTCCAGCAACTTCGATACGTGTTTCGTTGGGTACGGTGGTACTCATGATGCCGCGCATTGTATGCGAATCGACCTCAGGTCTCAAACGCAGCTTGCCCCTTGCGCCGGAGCACGAATTTCCTGACAATGCCCAAAACCCAAGGGGGAACGTTAGCCATCGCAAGCCAGTCGGAAGTGGTCATCGTTGGCGGTGGCATCACGGGGTGGGCCGCTGCCTACACCCTGTGCCAACGCGGGATCAGAGTGACAGTGGTGGAACGAGACGGGGTTGCCGCCCACGCCTCGGGCATGGCTGCAGGAGTCCTCAATCCCTTGGACGGAGAGAACATCCCCGGCCCGCTTCAACCCCTGGCCTTGGAAGGTTTCCGCCGTCACCTGGAGTGGTGGCCCCAACTGGCCGAGGAGACCGGGGTGAACGTTCAAGGCCGTTTGCTACCCCTGTTGAGGGTGGCTTTGGGTGATGAGGCGGAGTCCCTTGATGAAATGGACGCCATTGACGGCATCCCCCCGTTCAGCAGGCACCACCTGTCCTGCGATGACATCCTTCGGTTGGAACCCAGTATCAGCAAAGACGTGTCAGAAGGCGTGCTCATAGAGGGGATCGGCTCCCTTGATAGCTACCTTCTGACACTCGCCCTGTCCAGGGCGGCCCAAATGCTGGGAGCAGCCCATATTCACGACACGGTGTTGGGGCTGGCGACGTCCGGGGCCAGCGTGTCCGGAGTGCTCTTGAGTCAGGGTACGCTCCCGTGCCAGTCGCTCCTGCTCGCCATGGGCCCTTGGAGTTCGAACGCCGAGCCATGGCTGGGACATTCCATTCCTGTCTATCCCCTGAAGGGCGATCTCTTGAGGATGGTTACCGACCGCCCAGCTGGCGACCTCATCATCTACCACTCCGCTGGACTGCTCTCACGCAAGCTGGACGGGCTGGTTTGGGCTGGCACCACCAATGAGGAAGCTGGGTTCGACGCTCATCCGTGGCAGTCGAGCAGGGAGCAGGTCATGGCGGGGGCCCTGCGGATTGTGCCTGCCTTGAGTGATGCTCGGCTCGTGCGACATACCTCGTGCCTGCGTCCTCAGACCAGCGACGGCCTCCCCATAGTGGGCCAAGCCCTTGGCTGGGAAAACGTGTACATCGCAACCGGGGCTGGTCATAAGGGCATACTGGTGGCCCCGTCCATGGCCAGGGCAGTTGCCGAGCTGATGATTGACGGCCATACGGACATGCCCGTCGACGGCTTCGGACCGGAACGTTTCTCCAGTGATAGCTAACGTCCACTAGGGGATGAAACCTGGGGCCTTGGTGACCCGTAG
>JAAXIE010000042.1 GCA_012270525.1 Dehalococcoidia bacterium
TTTGGTCGGAACAGGTCATCCCAAGAGATAGTGCGTTGACTCCGGAGCACGGGGGAGCTTACTTGCCTCTTCCCTTGGCACTGGACCTGAAAGCCATGGAGATGACGGACGATCAACTCATCCAGGTTTCCGCTGACAATCGCGACTTGCAATTTGAGCGCACGGCGAAGGGGGAGTTGGTCATCCTGCCGCCGACCGGTGGCGAAACCAGTCTTCGAGAAAGCGAGTCGTATGGGCAATTGTGGCTCTGGTCACGCGAGAACAAGGCAGGCGTCGCGTTCGGGCCGACGGCGGGCTTCCGTCTGCCTAATGGTGCCATACTGGCCCCCGACGCCTCCTGGGTTTTGAGTGAACGGTGGGAATCGCTGCCAGAAGGAGAGCGAAAGACCTTTCCTCCAGTTTGCCCCGACTTCGTCTTGGAGATTCGTTCCCAGTCCGACATACTAGCCACCCTACAAAGGAAGATGGAAGAATATATCGCGAATGGGACCCGTCTGGGCTGGCTTGTTGACCCCGTGCAGAGGAGGGTGCACGTCTACACACCCGACTCGCCCGTCGACGTACTTGACAACCCGGCCACCGTGTCCGGAGATCCCGTTCTACAGGGATTCGAGTTGAACCTGAGCGAGATTTGGTAACGGAGGGAGACCTGTGGAACCATTTGTGGACCTGACCGGAGTCGTCGCCCCCATCGACCGGGTCAACGTCGACACCGACCAGATCATTCCTGCAGTGTACCTCAAGCGAATTGAGCGTACCGGGTATGGCGAGTTCCTCTTCACCCCATGGCGCTACCGCGAGGATGGCAGCCCCAACCCCGACTTCGTTTTGAACCAGCCCGCTTACACCTCCGCAACCATCATCGTGTCCGGCCGCAACTTCGGGTCGGGATCATCCCGCGAGCACGCCCCATGGGCCCTGCACGATTACGGCATCAGGTGCGTGATCGCCCCCAGCTTCGCCGACATCTTCTACAACAACTGCTTCCAGAATGGCCTGCTGCCCATCGTCCTGCCCGAAGAGACCGTGCGCCAAATACTCGATCGTTCCAAGAACCAGCCTGGATACCAACTCACCGTCGACCTGGAGCTACAGCGCATCTGGGACTCCACCGAAGACCTCACCACCAGCTTCGACATCGACCCCTTCCGCCGCCACGCCCTGATGAACGGCCTGGACGACATCGGTCTCACGCTAGAGCACGAGGACAGGATCGCTGCCTTCGAAGCCAGGATGGAAGGCTCCCAGCCCCCAGGAAGCTGACAGCCAACAGCCGACTCTCTAGCACCGCCCCCAAGCTATCGGTATAATCCAGCATGTACCGCGATGGCGCGGAATTCTTATCGAGAGGTAGCAGGGACATGCCCGCACAAGTAGGTGACAAAGCCCCTGACTTCAAGCTTCCCTCTCCGGACCACGGGGAAGTCACCCTGAGCCAGTATGCCGGGGATAAACATGTGGTTCTCTCATTCCATGTGTTCGACTTCACCGCCGGTTGAACGCAGCAAGCATCCTTGTTCCGGCTTCACAACCCCCGGATCGAGGAGAAGGGTGCCCAGGTGCTGGGCATTAGCTGCGACCACGTAAACGCCCACCGTGCATGGGGAACTGCCTTGGGAGGCATCCCCTTCCCCGAGCTCTCCGATTGGCACCCCCATGGCGAGGTGACCAAGGCGTACGACCTTTGGAACCCCGACCGTGGTGTGGGGCGCCGCGCCGTCTTGGTGGTCGACAAGGGTGGAGTGGTTCGACACCGTCGCGAGTACGAGCCGGGAACCCTTCCGGATCCCGCCGAGTTGTTCGACCTGCTGGATGAGCTGAACAGGTAGGCCCATAGCCCCCAGGCAGCCTGCCACAGGCCGGGTTTCCAATGAAACTCCGGCCTGTCTATTATCCGGGCTTCCGACAGCCCCAAACACCAAACGGGAAAGACCTTAACGGGAAGCAGGGACTGGATGGACCGCACTGATGCGGTTTTTCGCCAAGGCGACATGGCAATGCTCATCGACCGCAAGGGACGCCGCTACCTCGTGCGCCTCTCGCCGGAAGGAGCCCTGCACACCCATGTGGGCGTGCTCCCCCACCAGGACATCATTGGCCGGAACCAAGGCAGTTGGTTGCGGAGCACCATGGGACAAGCCTTCCTGGCCCTGAAACCCACTTTGGGAGAGTACGCCCAGCACATGCCGCGGGCCACCCAGGTGATTTACCCCAAGGACTTGGGGAACATCCTCATCATGGCGGACATCTTCCCCGGCTGTCGCGTGGTGGAAGCGGGCTTGGGGTCAGGGGCCCTCACCATGGCCCTGCTGCAGGCCACCGGACCTGGTGGATGTGTCACCTCTTATGAAATCCGTCCCGACCAGGTGCCCAAGGTGCTTTCCAATCTGGAAGCCTACGTGGGTGACATCGGAAACCTGCAGGTATGCGATGGGGATATCTACGAAGGCATCCAGCAGGAAGCCGTGGACCGGGTTGTGCTGGACGTGCCCGAGCCGTGGAATGTGGTGCCCCACGCCTCGGCCGCCCTGAAACCAGGAGGCATCCTGCTCTGCTTCCTGCCCACCGTGCTCCAGGTGCACCGGCTGGCCGCAGCTCTCGACGAAGACGGTCGCTTTCAACTCGTGGAAACAGTAGAGACCCTGCTGCGACCGTGGCATGTCACCCAGCAGAGCATGCGACCTGCCCACCGCATGGTGGCCCACAGCGGGTTCAT
>JAAXIE010000246.1 GCA_012270525.1 Dehalococcoidia bacterium
CGGCCTCGGTCACCACGTAGTCGGCGTAGCCCAAGGCCAGCCGGTCGGCCACGACGGAATTGCAGCCGTGGGCGATGTTGCCAAAGGGACCAGCATGCACCATCACCGGCTGCCCCTCGCCGGTCTGGACCAGGTTTGGCTGTATGGCGTAACGAAGCAGCGACATCATAGAGCCCACAGCTTCCACGTCGTTGGCAGTGACCGGAGCGCCATCCCTGGTGAACCCCACTACTATGCGGCCGAGCCTCTGGCGGAGGTCGTCCAAGCCGCCAGCCAAGGCCAGCACCGCCATAATCTCAGAAGCGGTAACGATGTCGAAGCCCGTCTCGCGCAGGGGAGCGTTGGCGGACCCGCCCAGTCCGGTGACGACCTGTCTCAGGGACCGGTCTTCCACGTCGGTCACCCGGCGCCATGTCAGGCCAGTGACGTCCAAGCCGGGCACCTGCCGGCGCTGGGCTGCATTGTCGGCAAATGCTGCCAGCAGGTTGTGGGCAGTTCCCACGGCATGGGCGTCACCTGTGAAATGCACGTTGATTTCGTCTTCGGGCAGCACGGTGGCCTTGCCTCCTCCGGTGCCGCCGCCCTTGATCCCGAAGATGGGCCCCAGAGCAGGTTCGCGCAGAGTGGCAGCCACCCTTTTGCCAAGGCGTCCCAAGCCTTGCGCCAAGCCCACCGTGGTGGTGGTCTTGCCCTCACCCGCAGGAGTGGGTGTGATGCCCGTGACCACTACCAGCTTGCCGCGGGACTTGCGCATGGCGTCCAAGGGAATCTTAGCCTTGTAGTGGCCGTAAGGGATAATGGCTTGGGCATCCAAGCCCATCGCCTCTGCTATCTCCGTTATGGGACGCATAGTGCTTCCTTCTATCAGGTAATACGGTCCAGGCGAATTCAGACATGCATTCTAGCCGATGGCCGTGCCGCTGGTAAGACTGAACATCAGCTTGACGCTCGACCAACATCGTGCTATATCGGTGCAAAACTCAGCACCACCTGACGGAGGTTGGTATGGCCACAGACGTTAGGGGACTGGTTGACGCAGATATAGGCTTGGTCGACAAGCGTATTTTCCTTGAACAAGAGATATACCAAGAGGAGATGGAGAAGATATTTGCCAAGTGCTGGCTCTTCCTGGGTCACGAGAGCCAGGTGCCGAACCCGGGAGACTTCTTCACCGCCTATATGGGGGAGGACCCGGTACTGGTTGCGCGCGGTCAGGACGGAGTCGTGCGAGCCTTCCTGAACGTATGCCGGCATCGTGGCAACCGGGTGTGCAGGGCCGACTCCGGCAACGCATCCAGTTTCGTGTGCGCCTACCATGGGTGGACGTACGGCACCGACGGAAAGCTGACAGCCGTGCCCAGCTTGAAGGAAGCGTACTACGGGGAACTTGATACGTCGCGATGGGGGTTGGTACCGGTGGCCCAGTTGGACAGCTACAAAGGGCTACTGTTCGCGACTTTCGACCCCAACGCGCCGTCATTGAGGGAGTATCTGGGGGAGACTACGTGGTACCTGGACGCGTTCTTTGACCGGCATGACGGCGGTGTGGAAGTGTTCCCGGGGATGCACAAGTGGATCATGCCGTGCAACTGGAAGTTCGCGGCGGAGAGCTTTGCCGGTGACGGATACCATTTCGGCTGGACTCATATCTCCGCCCTCCGGGTTGGCGTCACGGAAGGGTCGGGCGTTACCCGCCAGGAACTCAGAGGAAGACAGGTGTCGCTGGAAAACGGGCACTGCGTTCAGGTCGTACATCCTGAGGACCCTTCCGATCCTCCGAACGAGGCCATCAAGAGCTACGAATCCCAGGTGCGCCCCGATGTGGAGTCCCGCTTGGGACCGCGGATACAGGCCTGCAAGCCCATCGTTGCCAACCTGTTCCCCAACCTGGGGCTAGTACGGGCGACTACCTATACCTTCAGACTGTGGCAGCCAAGAGGACCCTTCCACACGGAGGTCTGGGCTAGTGTCTACGCTGACAGGGACGCGCCGCAGGCCGCAGGAAGTCAAGGAGGCCATCCGGCTTAGCAGCCTGCGTACGTTTGGCCCCTCGGGCATCCTCGAGCAGGACGACATGGACAACTGGCAGGAGTGCACCACCACCTGTAAGGGTTACGTGTCGCGGAAGGTACCGTTGAACCTGCAGATGGGCATAGGCCATGAAGGGTTCGACGAGGAACTGATGGCCCGCGCCAGTGATTTCCGCTACAGCGAAATCAACCAACGCAACTTCTTCCGCCGCTGGTCGGAACTGATGACTGCTGACTAAGGCCGGGAGGGGCGCGGTGATTGTACCTGCGGCTGTACGGTTGGCTTTTCGACAACTCAAGGCCAGGCACCGGTGCCCTTACCAACCTCCGGTAGCTCGCAGTTGCCACACTCCGGCTAGCTGATGGCTGCATGTTAGGTTGACACCCTCAGTTGAGTTTGCTATTAGTCTTCTTCTCTGAGCCCCTGAACCCACATGGCTAGGCCCGGTCGCCTACCCTTTCGGGTCTCCGCCCAAAGGTTTGGATCCTGGTACTACTGCGTGTTGCGCTACCGATGTCGGTTTCCCTCGCGGTCGGGGTCATTGCGTTGGCTTCCCTGGGGATATTCGGGGCTCCTGCCCTGAGCGCCCAGGAAATCAACCGAGCTCCCGAGTTCAAAGAAGGCGAATCCACAATCCGTGTAGTGGATGAAGGAACCGCTGCCGACAAAGAAGTCGGCGACCCAGTGATCGCCGTCGATCCCGGTGACACCCTCACCTACTCCCTTGCCGGAGACGACGCCGCGCACTTCGGCATCGAGGTGTCCAGCGGTCAGATACTCACCAAAGAGGCCTTGGACTACAGCACCAGAGGCTCCTACCTGCTGACGGTGCAGGTCACCGACGGCACCGATGATTCTGGCAACCCCGACGATTCCATCGACGACACCATTGAAGTGACCATCAGGGTCTCGGTTTCCATCAGCCTGAAGGACTGGACTGCGGAGGACTATGACAGCAGCACCCAGTATTGCGCTTCGGGTGCTTGGACTGTTGACGCCAACGGGAAGGCGAAAGAGACAGGTGGGCAGGCCCCATCGGTCCTGCACGGCGATTTCGATGCGTATGGCAAGAGGCTGACGGCAAAGGTCAACCCAGGTAACGACGACGACTTCTTCGGGTTCGTGGTGGGTTTCAACAGCGGAGATTCCACGCATCCGGAAGCCGACTATCTGCTTGTCGACTGGAAGAAGCAGTCGCAGAGTTTCGATTTCTCAAGCCCTTCCACATCGCCCGGTGGGGAGGCAGAAGCAGGGCTTCGTCTGTCCCGGGTTACCGGAGTTCCCGACTGCGACGAATTTTGGCAGCACGCCAACCTCGCTGGCACCGCTGAAACCAGTGGAGTCGAGGAGTTGCAGGAAGCGAGTACCAATGGTAGCACTCGGTATAACCGCCAGGACTATGTATTCGTCATCGACTTCGGAAGCGAGGACATAGAGGTCTACGTAGACGGCAGCTTGGAACTGGTAGTTGGGGGCGAGTTCAGCAACGGCAAGTTCGGGGCGTACGCCATGCTGCACAACAGTGCCGTCTTCTGGGACTTCTCGTATACCGACGGAAACTTCCCTTCTGTGAGTAAGCCGGTGGACCAGCCTGGCCAGGTAACTCTTTCCTCAACTGAGTCTGAAGTTGGTGTGAAGCTAACGGCTACCCTCACCGACCCAGACGGAGGAATCGCCAACGAAGTATGGCAGTGGGAGAGTTCCCCTGCTCAGGATCCTCCAAGCTGGACTGCCATACCTAATGCCAACTCATCTACCTATATCCCCACGGAAGCGGATGCAGGCAAATTGCTCCGGGTGCAGGTGAATTACGACGATGCCATCGGTACTGGCAAAACTGCCGCGAGTGCCTCAACTTCCGCCGCAGACCAAGCTGGCACGCTGACGCTTTCCCCCACTGCTCCGGTAGTCGGTCAAGAGGTGACGGCGACGCTCACTGATCCTGACGGGAGTATTACGAATGAAGCATGGGCCTGGGAGAGTTCGCCTGACCAGTCCGACCCGGTATGGACCACCATCTCCAGTGCGACCTCCTCGAAGTACACGCCCGAAACAGGCGATGCCGGGAATCTGTTGAGGGCGACCGTGACCTATGACGATGGGGTAGGGACAGGCAGAGAGGTGGTCAGCGGTGCCACGGCTGCGGTAGACCAGCCAGGGGCAGTGACACTATCGCCGGATACGCCCGTCGTCGGAGAGCCGGTGACTGCCACGCTGGCAGACCTCGATGGCAGCATCGCGAATGAAGTTTGGGATTGGGAGCGGTCGCCGGGAACGGGCACCCCTATATGGAGCACCATCAGCGGTGCAACTGCCTCCAGTTACACGCCCACGGCCACGGAGGACGCCGGGCAATTGCTGCGCGTGACCGTCAGCTACACCGATGGCACGGGCACCGGGAAGAATGCCACAAGCGCGGCGACCAATCGGGTGGACCAACGGGGTGCTATCTCCTTGAGTACAGTGGTGCCGGACATGGGCATCCAGGTTACCGCCGAGCTTGCGGACGCAGACGGTAGTGTGAGCAACCTGTCGTGGCAATGGCAGAGTTCGCTGAGTACAGGGACAGCGTCGTGGTCGGACATCACCGATGCCGATGAGTTGACGTACACACCGGTTTCCGCGGACGAGAGCATGCTTCTACGCGTGACCGTGGTGTACGACGATGCCATCGGCAACGGGAGGAGTGCAGTAAGC
>JAAXIE010000164.1 GCA_012270525.1 Dehalococcoidia bacterium
CTGGCGGGCAATCTGTGCCGGTGCACGGGCTACGACAAGATTCTGCGGTCGGTGCATGCCGCCGCAAGGATGATGCAGGAGGTGAAGTAGTGACTCAAGGCAATGGCCACGGCAACGGCTTCCAGGTCATAGGCCAAGGGATACCCCGCGTCGACTCCGACGAGCGAGTCACTGGAAAAGCGGTCTTCGCAGCCGACCTGACGCTAAGAGGGACCCTGCACGCCAAGATGGTGCGCAGCCCCCATCCCCACGCCAGAATCAAGAAAATCGATACAACCAGAGCCCTTGCCCTGCCCGGTGTGGTCGCGGTGGTCACCGGCGACGACCTGCCAGAACTGGAGCAAGCCGGAGCCAGCGTCGGTGGCGAGACAACAATGGAGGCCAGGTACCTCCGCCAGTACCTCCTGGCCGAAGGCACGGCCTTGTTCCAGGGGCATCCTGTGGCCGCAGTCGCAGCCACCACCCCTCAGATTGCAGAAGAGGCCGTGGCACTGGTGGACGTAGAGTACGAACCTCTTCCAGTGGTCGCCGATATCCTCGAAGGCATGGAGCCGGGATCCCACGTCATCCACTCCGACCTGCGTACCCGCAGCCTTGCCGGCGTCTCCGCCGAACCTACCAACGTGTCCCTTCATGTGAACTCGGAGAAGGGTGACGTGGAAAAGGGTTTCCAAGAAGCTGACGTAATTGTGGAGCGCGAGTTCCACGTGGAGATGGCCCACCAGGGTTACATCGAGCCCCAAGGCTGCACCGTTGAGATGGACAACCAAGGGCATCTGACCATCTACAACACCACCCAAGGGGCCTTCCGCTTGAAGGCCCAAACAGCCACCCTCCTGAACCTTCCCCAGAGCAAAGTCAAGGTGGTACCCCAGGAGATCGGCGGCGGGTTCGGAGGCAAGGGTTATACCGTCCCCGAGCTTCCCACTGCACTGCTGGCCATGAAGACCCGGCGACCAGTGAAGATGATCCTCAACCGCACCGAGGTCTTCCAAGCCACTGGCCCTGCCCCCGACAGCTACTCTGTCATGAAGGTTGGGGCCAAGAAGAGCGGTGAAATCACGGCGATGCAGGCCAAGTTTGTCCTGAACGCTGGTTGCGTGCCCGGAGCTGGCTTGGCCTTGAACAACATCCTGGTGGGAGGCTTCTCCACCTACCGCACGCCCAACCTGAAGTACGACGCCTACGAGGTGGTGACCAACAAGCCTCGCACCCAAGCCTATCGCGCTCCCGGCATGCCCAACAGCGGGTTCACCATAGAATCGGTGTTGGATGAGGTTGCCGAGAAACTGGAAATGGACGCCATCGATTTCCGCATCAAGAACGTGGCCAACGACGGCGACCCCATGACCGACGGACGCCCCCTGCCCAGCAGTGGCTTCAAGGAGATCCTCCAGGAGGTGAAGGAACACCCAGCCTGGACCGACCCGTTGCCCGAAGGGCGTGGCCGTGGCGTCGCCATGGGTATGCGCCGAGAGGGGGCAGGCGTTTCCAGTGCCCATATCACGGTGAACGGGGACGGCACCTTCAACCTCGTGATCGGCTCCGTGGACCTGACCGGAGTGCGCACCAGCCTGTCCCAGATCGCGGCCGAGATCTTGGGCGTCGACGTGGAGGACATCGCCGCCACCGTGGGCGACACCGACTCCGTGGGATTCACCGACGGTTCCTGGGGCAGCCGCACCACCTACGTCACGGGAACGGCTGTCTTCCGCGCAGCCCACGACACCCTGCGCCAGCTCAAGGATCGCGCCGCTCAGCGGTTCCAGGTGGAAGCCTCGGCGGTCGAGTATTCCGACCGCGCCTTCTACGTCCAGGACAATCCTGAACAGAGGGTCACCCTCGCGGAACTCTGCCGCACCAACGTCGGTCAGGGTATCGGCTCCATCCTCGGGTCCGGCGTTGCCGGCGGCCTGGCCGCCGTGACCAGCACCGGCGTGCAGATTGCCGAAGTCGAGGTGGACAAGGAGACCGGCAAGACATATGTCGTCCGCTACACCGTCTTCCAAGACCCAGGCCAAGCCGTCAATCCTGTCGAGGTCGAGGGCCAGATGCAGGGCTCGGTGGCCCAGGGAGTGGGCTGGGCATTGTGGGAAGGATACGACTTCCAGAGCGGCATGCTGAGGAATGCCAATTTCCTCGACTACCGCATCCCGACCTTCCTCGATCTGCCCTCCATCGAAACAGTGTTCGTGGGAGGCCCCGCCAAGGAAGGGGACTTGGGAATTCGCGGCGTGGGCGAAGTCGGAATCATCCCGCCCTTGCCCGCCATAGCCAACGCCATCTACGGGGCCACCCGGGTACGCATGAACCATGCTCCAATGACCCCCCAAAGAGTTCTGGCGGCGTTGGAGGATGCGAGCGTGCCCGCGTAGACGGGCACGCTCCACCCATTTGGAGCGCCTCGATGATGCAGGAAGCAATACAGGCCCGCATCCATGGGCTGCTGGAACGAATGGAAGCAGCAGCCTCTCGTGCGGGCCGCGACCCAGCCGACGTGACCCTGATGGGGGCTTCCAAGACCGTCGACCCTGAGCGGATTGCTCTGGCGACGGAACTCGGCATCCAGCACGTGGGAGAGAACTACGTGCAGGAAGCCGCGGCCAAGTTCCAGCACATGTCGTCCCTGCGCCGGTCGGCCACCTGGCACATGATCGGCCACCTGCAGACCAACAAGGTGCGCCAAGCCTTGGATCTCTTCGACGTCATCGAGACCGTCGACACGGAACGGCTGGCTCATCGCATCGACACGGTAGCGGGTGAGACGGGCAGGAGGGTGCCCATCTACCTTGAAGTCAATATGGGATCGGAGATTTCCAAGAGCGGTGTTGACCCTGAGCAACTCGCTGGCCTGGCCCAAGCCATAGCCGCCTGCAACAACCTGCAGGTTGCTGGGCTGATGGCCGTTCCCCCCTTTACTCCAGACCCACAGGGGGCCCGCCCCTACTTCCAGTCCCTGCGTGAGATGCGTGACGACCTCAACCGCCGGGGAATCCTCGACTACCCGGTGGAAGGACTCTCGATGGGCATGAGTCACGATTTCGAAGTGGCCATCGAAGAGGGGGCAACCATCGTCCGTTTGGGAAGCTCCATCTGGGGTGCCAGGCCGGCCTAGCCGGCCAGCATCATCCCCGTGTTTGAGCCTCGCTGACGCACCTCGCTGGGTCCGCCCCGGCCAGTACCTGGGGCATCTGCCCCGAATATATGTAGTCCGCCAGTAGCTGGCCAGCCATCGGCCCGCGTCCAAACCCCGAACTCGCCAAACCGCCCACAATGTACAACCCATCCCGGTTCGGGATGCGCCCGATGATGGGGGCTCCGTCCATGGAGAAGGGCATCAGCCCCGACCATCTACGCTCAATGGGAACGCCTGCCAGCATCGGGACTACCTCGACAGCATGACCACGGTTGACCTCAATGCCTTCCGCGTCCGGACCCGGGTCAGCCGACCCATCGCCCAGCACCTGACGGTCACCCCCGAACGCGATGGCCCCGCTGCGAGTCTGACTGCCATAGAGGTGCCTCGTAACCCGCACTCCCTTCTCGTGGGTCAAGTTCGGCGGGAGGTCGTTACTCCGGGGGCACCGGCCCCAATGGTAGTACGACTCGGTGGAGGACAGCGCGTGAAATAGCGTTGACGGCATCGGTGCCGTGGCCCACATCTGACCACGAACTGGCACGATGGGCACTACCAGACCCAGCATACGACCCACCTGTGCGCTCCAAGCCCCGGCCACGATGACCAGCACGCCAGCCACGAACTCCTCCTTGCCTCCCCTCACCCTGTGGAGGCAACCATCATGGTCGATGCGGGTCACAGGACACCCGGTCACAATCCGGGCCCCACTCTCTTGGGCCGCTGACGCGAAGGCGCGAGTCGCCAGCACAGGGTTGGCCTTGCCCCGCAGGGGCGCGTAGATGAACCCGGGAAGGCGTGGATTTATCGCCGGTTCGATGGAGGCCGCTTGTCTCGGACCCAGGATCTCCAGGGTGTAGCCCCGTTCTCGCAGACTGCGCACCCGTTCTTGGGCATACTCCATCTGGGCATCGGTCTGTACGGCTTCCAAGCCACCGCACTGGCGAAACTCAATGTCATAGCCCATATCCAGTTGCATTTTCCTGAACAGTTCGAGGCTGCCCATCGTCAGGTGCGACTCCAAGCCTGGCTCATGGCCCCATCCCAACGCGCCGATGTGGCCTGCGTTCAGGCCTGAGGCTTCGGACGCGACCTCGCCTCGCTCCAACACCACGACCCTGCGACCAAGCTGCGCTAAGGCAAATGCCGTGGAAACACCAGCGATTCCGCCCCCGATGATCAGGACTTCAGCCTCCATGTTCACCTCAATCCTGGAATGCGCGTCGGCTTTAGGCACCTTCTCTTGACTATACCCGTTAAGATATAGCTTCGCCCATGAAGGTTTGCGCCTCTATACCAACCACCGCTAGAGGTTTGGCCCGACCTCCCTTCACCACTGAAGGAGTCCTCGGTGTCCGGGTCCCTTAGTTGCTGCTAGCCATAGCCTTCGCATTCGCCGCCTCTATCGGGTTCGGCACAGGCTCGGTCCTCATTCGGGTCGGCACCCAACAGGTCCCATCGCCGGTGGCCACCACCCTTGCCGTGGGCACGGGAGCGGTAGTCTCCACAAGCCTCGCTCTCATCTTCAATTTCGCCGAGATGAGAGACCTGCCAGCCATCGCCTATGCATGGTTCTTCGCGCTGGCGGTGATGGGTTACCCCTTGGGAAGGCTGCTCAACTACACCTCCATCACCATGATCGGGGCTGCCCGCACCGCACCCATCGATTCTCTGCGTCCCCTGTTCGCCATGGGGCTGGCCATCGCCTTCCTCGGTGAGAGACCCAGCCTGCTGGTGGCCCTGGGCACGCCGGTGATCGTCTTCGGGCTGGTGCTGGTTATCGTCGGAGGAACGGGGGAAGGCAGCCGTACCGCGGTCAGGAATAGGCTGGGTTTCCTACTTTCCATTGCGGCCGCCTTCAGCTTTGGGGGCCGGGAAGTCATCAGCCGCTACGTGGTCTCCGACCTCACGGAGCCATTGCTCGCATCCTGCTTTGGGTTCCTCATGGGCGCGTTCATGCTGTCGCTGATGAGCTACCCATTCTTCACCCGCACGGTGCATCTCCCCGTGAAACGCAGCTTGGCAATATGCGTTCTCGCCGGGGCCACCCAAGCCTTGGCCAACATCTGCGTATTCTATGCCTTGAGCCAAGCCCCGGTGACGGTGGTCAGCCCCATCTACTCCGCGACACCCTTGGTCGTGCTGCTCCTCTCTCACGTATTCCTGCAAAGGATCGAGGCCGTGAACCTCAGCTTGGCCCTCGGAACGCTCCTCAGCGTCGGTGGCGTGGCCATGGTCATCGTGGGGGCCGGTAGTTCGGGTCAGCTCTAGCACCCGTACCGCTCCTTGGCAAATTGCCGACCAGAACCCAACACCTCCCCACGGTGGTAGACTTCCAGCAAACCTGACCCAGGATGGAGAGATGGCACGCATACAATCGCTGGACCCCGACATAGCCTACGTCAATGCTGGTGGCATGATCACCATGGAGGGCGCACCCACGATGCACCGCGGTCTCACCGCCATGGCAGTGCGCAACGGACGCATAGTGGGACTGGGTAGCGACGCCTCGGTGCGAGAGATGTCCCCCAGAGCGACGTTGGTCGACTTGGAAGGCGCGGTGGTAATGCCCGGCCTGATCGACTGCCACAACCACTTCCTCCGCACCGTCTTGGGATGGGATGCCCTGCAACTGGCGGAGGTGCGCTCCATCGGCGAGTTGCTGGAAGCCGTGGGAGAGCAGGCACGGGAGATGCCTCGTGGCGAATGGCTGGTCTGCTCAAGTCGTTGGCACGAGACCAACCTGGCCGAAAAGCGGATGCCCACCGCAGAAGAACTCGATCAGGTGGCCCCTCACAACCCTGTTTATCTCCCTAGGGGCGGCCACGTGGTTGTGACCAACAGCCTCGGTCTGCAGAGGGCAGGGATCGCTGAAAGCAGCCAGGACCCGCCAGGAGGCGAGTACGTCCGCGATGCTTCTGGGCGGCTGACCGGCATGCTGCTGGAACGTCCCGCATTCGTCGCCCTGAACCGACAGCTGCCTCAGCCCTCGGCCCAACAGAGGCATGAGGCCATTCGCGCAGGGATCGAAGCCTACAACCGTGTGGGCATCACGGGTGTGCGGGAACCCGGCCTCGTCGCCAGCGACATCCGCGATTTCCAGCAGGTGATACCCGGCGAGCAGTCCATCCGGGTGAGCCTCATGTGGCGCGTCGATCTCAGCCTGTCTCCCGAGGAGCAACGCCAGTGGGTCGATGGCTTGGCTCCAATCAGCGGCTTCGGCAACGAGTGGCTGGACATCTGGGGCCTGAAGATCGTGATGGACGGAGGGGTGGAAGCCGCCTACCTGCACCAGCCCTACGCCAACAACCCCGGCTTCCGGGGCATACCCTTCACCACCACCGACAACCTTAAGGCCCTGCTGCACGGGGCCCACGACATGGGTTGGAAGGTGGGCGTGCACGTGGCCGGCGATGCTTCTATGGACTTGGTGCTGGACGCCTTCGAGCAGGTGGACCTGGAGACCCACGTGGGCGGCCGTGGCCATGC
>JAAXIE010000180.1 GCA_012270525.1 Dehalococcoidia bacterium
GCGGAGTGCCCTTCGGGAGTGGACATGGCCAAGTTGAAATACGAGTTCCTCGACAAGTACCGGGAGGCCAACGGGCTCTCAGTACGGGCCAGGGTCTTCGCCAACGTGAACACCATAAGTCGCTGGGCATGCCGTTTCGCCCCAGTGTCCAACTGGGTCGTGGGCAACCGGCCAAGCAGGTGGACCATGCACCGGCTTCTGGGAGTGGAAGCGAGGAGGGAGCCACCAGCCTTCGCGCGCCCCACCTTCCCAGCCTGGTTCCGGAAGCACAAGCCGTTGGGGAGCGGAACCCGCGGCGAGGTGGTGCTGTTCAACGACACGTATATGAACTACAACTACCCTACCATCGGCATCGCTGCGACCGAGGTGCTGGAACTGGCGGGCTTCAGGGTGGTGCCAGCCAACCCGGTATGCTGCGGACGGCCCATGCTGTCCAAGGGACTGATGAACAGGGCGGCGGAGAACGCCCGGCGGAACGTCGAAGCCCTTTACGAGCACGCTCAGAAGGGCACGCCTATCGTGGGCTGCGAACCGAGTTGCCTCCTGTCGTTGCGGGACGAATACCCTGAACTGGTCCCCGGCGAGAAATCGGCGGCCATAGCCCGCAATAGCTACCTGATAGACGAGTTCTTGGCGAAGCTGTTGGACAGGGATGAATTGGGCTTGAACTTCACGAACATTGCGAAGAAGGTGTTGTTCCACGGGCATTGTCACCAGAAGGCTCTGGCTGGCACCGGCACTACTTTGCGGGTGCTGAAGCTGCCCCGTGGCTACGAGGTGCAAGATGTGAACGCTGGCTGCTGTGGGATGGCGGGGGCCTTCGGCTACGAGAAGGAGCACTACGACATATCGATGTCGATCGGGGAGATGACCCTCTTCCCAGCCGTACGAGGCAAAGACGATTCATGGGAGGTGGCCGTCACCGGCGTGTCGTGTCGCCAGCAGCTAGAGTCGGGCACGGGGCGCCGGGCCCGTCATGTGGTGGAGGTGCTGCGGGACGCCGTGGGGTGAAGCTCGTGGCGTTCAGCACCAGTCCCAACGAACAGCGGCTAGAAGGAGCACGAGAATGAAGAACAGTTCTTCCCGGATCCTGACCACTCACGTGGGAAGCTTGGCCCGACCTCCGGGGATCATCGAAGTGATGCGAGCGAAGGAATCGGGTCAACCCTACGATGAGCAACGGCTAGCGGACTTAGTCCGTGATTCGGTGCAGCAGGTAGTGAGGCGTCAAGTCGAGGTTGGAATTGACGTTCCCAGCGATGGCGAATACGCCAAGAACAGTTTCACTTCTTATGTTCACGACCGTCTCACCGGGTTTGAGCCGGACCCGTCGGCTCCGCCGGAACAGTCGTTGCGAAACTCCTACCGGGACCGGATGCGGTTCCCCGATTTCTACCAGCAATATGACCGGGACACGGGAGGGGCTACAACTGGCACTGTGGTGTGCACGAGCCCCATCACCTACCGTGGCCAAGCCCTGGTGCAGCAGGACATCGACAACTTCAAGGCCGCCCTAGAGTTAGTGGAGCCGGAAGAGGCTTTCATCCCTGCGGTGGCCCCGGGCACCATCGAGTTGCAGCGCAGCAACGCCTTCTACTCCTCGCAGGAGGAATTCCTGGAAGCCATAGCCACCGCGATGCACGAGGAGTACCGGGCCATCGTGGAAGCGGGGTTCATCCTACAGGTGGATGACCCCAGGGTGGTGACTCAGTATGGGAACCCTGACCCTGCACCAAGCATCGAGGAGTACCGCAGGTTCGCCACCCTGCGAGTGGACGCCCTGAACCATGCCCTGCAGGGGTTGCCACAAGACCGGGTGCGATATCATCTCTGCTGGGGGAGTTGGCACGGGCCCCATACGACCGACGTGCCGCTACGAGACATTGTGGACATCGTGCTACGGGTGAACGCTGGGGCTTACTGCGTGGAGGCAGCGAACCCCCGTCATGCCCATGAATGGGAGGTATGGGAGGGGGTGAAGCTGCCCGAGGAGAAGTGCCTGATACCCGGGGTTGTGGCCCATACCACCAATCACGTGGAGCATCCCGAACTGGTGGCGCAGCGGCTGGTGACATATGCCAACATCGTCGGTCGTGAGAACGTGTTGGCTGGCAGCGACTGTGGCTTCTCGCAGGGGGCCTTCACACCCAGGGTGCACCCCTCCATTATGTGGGCGAAGCTGGAAACCCTAGCCGAGGGGGCTGCCCTGGCATCGCAGAAGCTCTGGGGGTAGGACCCGCACGCTCGGCCGCTGCGCTTGTTCTGATCCCGTTTCGCTTGCGGCTTCTGCCGTAATAGCCGGGGCTGCCCAGAAGGACTAGGCTCCCGGCGGGCGGTATGTCACGCTGCGGCGAAGAGCCTCATCTACAGTTTCGGGAGTCACCAATACAACCACACTCATTTCGAGGGCACCGGTGGCCCCGATAGTCAGAGAGATGGCGGTTGCGGCCGCGTCGTCGGGAAGGTCGGCGACTATCAGCACGTCGCGTTCTCCGAACGTATAGTAGAGGGCTTCCAGCGAGCCTCCGGCAGAGGTTATGGTCTCTGCCAAGGCGTTGCGACGAGCAGTGCCTCCCTCCTTGGTGCTGGGCTTGGCATAAGCAAGTCAAGGCCACGATGTCACGCAGGCTAGCGACAAGCCTGGCACTGTCCGGGGGGCTCCCCCACATCGCCTCGCATCAACCGCGGCTAGCTGCCTCAAGTTGTATCCTGGACACTTGGCAACATTGAAATGCAGATATCCCGTCGTCGCCTGCGGACTCCAAGCACGCTCCAGGCCCGCCTCTTTCCTTCTATGCACCTCCTTTGTATCATGAGCCTGTACCCAGCCGAGCAACAGGAGCGGAGCGGCTTATGACAGTGATGGTCACCGGGGGGACGGGGTTCATTGGGGCGCGTGTCGTGCGCAAGCTGGTGGAGCAGGGGCAGAAAGTGGTCTGCTTCGACCTAGCCCCGCCACGGGCCAACATGCAGTCCTTCATGGGCACGGTGGAGTTCTACCGTGGCG
Source organism: Dehalococcoidia bacterium (assembly GCA_012270525.1). The sequence continues at coordinate 3,008 of JAAXIE010000180.1, forward strand.
ACGTCACCGAAATGAGCCATCTGTTGGAAGCGGTGAACACCCACGGCGTGACGCGCGTCATTCACCTGGCCGCCCTGCTGCCACCGGCCAGCGAGGACCGCCCCGGCCACGGGTTGTTGGTCAACATCCAAGGGGCCAACAACGTTTTCGAGGTGGCCCGCTGGACGGGCTTGGAGCGGGTGGTCTACGCCAGCTCCATTGCGGTGTATGGCGTGCAGGATACCTACGGCCAGCGACCCCTCACGGAAGACGACCCTTCAAACCCGGTGAACGTGTATGGCATGACCAAGGCGGTCAACGATTTCGCGGCCGCCAAGTACATCGAGATGTACGGGCTCGATCTGAGGGGCATACGGGTATGCACGGTGTTCGGCCATGGACGCTTCACGGGCATGACAGGACTCATCGGCGGGCTGCTGATGTCCAACCCGGCGGTGGGGAAGCCGGTGGACATCCCCTCGGACCCGGCAGAGCCGTCGCCGATGATATACGTGGAGGACGCAGCGGAGATATTCGTCCGGGCCGTGGTCAGCGACTCGCTGCGACACCCGGTGTACATCAGTGGCGGTCATCTGGCCACCCTGGGCGAGATGGCCGACATGGTGCGCGACTTCATACCAAACGCGCAGATCACCCTGGGCACGCGTCCAGTGCCCCATGTGTACCTGGTGGACAACAGCCGGATGCTGGGTGACATCGGTTACGAGATGCCACCACTGCGAGACCGGGTGCTGGACCACATCAACGAAGCCCGGCTGGAGTTGGGTCTGGAGATGGTGACCCGCGGGTAGGAGAGCTTCCATGAGCATCAGGATCGGGTACATGCCAGGGGCCTTCCCGGAAGAGAGCAAGGGCGCAAAGTTCTTCCGACAACTGGTGGAGGTGGGCGACCGTTATGGCTACGACTCCATCTGGTTCTCAGACCGGGTGGTTACAGAGCGGTATGCGCCTGAGCCGATGATCGCCATGTCGATGGTGGCCGCCTACTCGGAGAAGATGAAGTTCGGCACTGCCGTCACCCAGCTTCCCCTGCGCAACCCCGTGGTGCTGGCCAAGGAGATGGCCACGTTGGACCACCTCTCCGGCGGACGCTTCCTGCCTGCCGTCGGTCTGGGGCAGGAAGACCCACGAGAGTACGAGGCATGCGGGGTTTCCAAGGAAGACCGGGGGCGACGCTGCGATGAGGCCATGGAGGTGATGAGGCGCCTATGGAGCGAGGACTTCGTCACCCATCATGGCGAATTCTTCACGTTGAACGATGTGAGCGTCACCCCGAAGCCGGTACAACAACCGCTGATGCCATTGTGGGTCGGCGGGCGCAGCAAGGCGGCGGCCCGACGAGTAGGGCGCTTGGCCGATGGCTGGCTGGTATCGGCGGCCACGCCCGAGGAGGTGCGGGAGGGAGCGGACATAGTGTTCGCCACCGCATCGGAGTTGGGGCGCACCGTGGATGACGATCACATTGGGGCACTGGTGGGATTCTACATCGCACCCACGGCCGATGAGGCCGCTGAAGCTGGCGAGCCCTACATCACACGGGCCCGACCAGACACCCATTTCACCGAGTACAGTGCCCTTGGTACCCCGGACGAGGTATCTGGAATGCTGCACCGTTACCTGGAGGCTGGGGCTTCGAAGTTCGTCGCCCGGCCGCTGTGCCCGCCCGAGAAGGCGATCGAGCAGTTGGAACTGCTGGGTCGCGAGGTACTCCCCCGCTTCCACAGCAGGTAGGTGTCCCGGAGGCGGGATGTGCTTGGGGAGGTCTTCCTCGTCCTGAGGGCGGGAACGCCAGGTCCGGGGCCGCCAGTTCCCCCTGCCCCAACGAACGAGGGGCAAGGGGAGGACAAGGCGTGCGGGAACAGACGGAGAGTTTACGGACAAACAAAAACCGCTTCTCCAAATGAGAAGCGGTTTTTGTTTGTCCGTAA
>JAAXIE010000284.1 GCA_012270525.1 Dehalococcoidia bacterium
GCTCTCCATAGATCGCACCAGCACCGACGACACTCCCTGGCAGGTCAAGCACCGGTATTCATAGATGGGCATTCCTAGCTGGCCCACCTTCCCAATCGGTTGGCAGAAGGGCAGAGGTGCCTAGCAGTCGAAGGCATCGCCATCTCCCACGTCGGCCTCGGACTCCAGCTCATCCACCATATCCTTGAACTCGTGGGTCACCTCGCCGCCCATCTCGTGTTGCATCCGCTTCATCCAGCCCGCCACCGCCCTGGGGTCTTCATTATCTATATTCTCCGGCCAGCCCGTGTCCGGGGCCCAGTCCAGGCTGGAACCCCAGGAACGACGAAAGGAGAACTTGGACACCAGCCGTTGCATGTTCCCACTCCCGCAGTGGTCGCACACAGCCTGCGGTGTGGCGTTTATGCTTTTCACCAGGACTGTCGACCTTTTCCGGCACTCCTGGCACCTGTACTCATAAAGGGGCACCCTTTACCTGCGACTCCTTCCAAGGGTGATCTGGTCAGATTCTAACATACTCAACAGTCACTGCTTTCCGCCTGGACTGCGTATTTCACATGGTCGATTTTCGCTAGCTCGATCCCCGTGGAGTAACGCACCGACACCAGGTCAATCCTCCACTCCACCGAAGGGGTCTCGCAGTCCTGGAGATAGGTCAGAGCGGTAGTTGTCAGCCTTCGCTGCTTCCTCTTGGACAGGGATTCTTCGGGAGATCCGAAGCTCCTGGACCGCTTGGCCCGGACCTCCACGAACACCGTGCAATCCCCATCCATCGCCACGATATCTATCTCACCATACCGGCAACGGTAGTTGCGCTCCAGGATGCGGTAGCCTCGGGACTCCAGCAGCTTGCAGGCTGCGTTCTCCCCCTGGGTACCGAGCTTGGTCTTAGCGGATGGCATAGCGATAGGTCTCGCGCTGGCCGAGGGCGGCCCTTACATCCCAGGAAGCCTGGTTTTCAGACTGAAGGATCGCCGGTGGATAGGCGAGGGTCCCAGCTCCAGCAGACAGCGCCTGTGGGCGAGGGTGGCGTAACCCTTGTGGCGGGAAAACCCGTATCCCGGGTGCTCCAAGTCGGCTTCCGTCATCAGCCGGTCCCTGGTAACCTTCGCCACAATGGATGCGGCGGCGATGGAGTAGCAGAGGCTATCCCCCTTGGCCAAGCTGAAGCAGGGAATTCCCATCTCCTCAAGCGGCACGTAGTCCACAAGGAGATGAGATGGTTCCTCGGGCAGGTCTTTCACGGCGCGCACCATGGCCAATCTGCAGGCGGGGGCGATGCCAAGGCTATCTATCTCATTGTTGGAGGCGGACCCTAGTCCAACACCCATAGCCCCCTCCAGGATCAGAGGGTAGATGCTTTCCCTGGCACGGGCGGTGAGTGCCTTGCTGTCATCGACTTCAGCCAGCCAGGACGGGACTCCCAACGCAGGCTGTAGGAGGACGGCTGCCGCAACCACGGGGCCTGCCAAAGGCCCCCGCCCGACTTCATCCACCCCGGCAACGGTCGGAAACCCCTGCGCGGAAATCCTTAGCTCATGCTCGAAGGTAGGCAAGGCGCGGGGCCCTTCTCATGGTCATTTCACAAGAGCTGGATCGCTGACGACCACCTGGGAAGAGGCAAAGTCTGAAGGAGGCCCGGCCTCGATGCGCCCACCGCCCAGGACAACCTCACCCTGGTAAATGGCAACTGCCTGGCCGGGGGTGACCGCTCTCTGGGGTTCCCGGAAGCGTAGTTCCGCCTCGGAACCGCACGGTGTTAATACAGCCTCACACTCCGGGGACTTGTACCTGATCTTGGCGGTAACGAGCTCACCCACCGGCGGAGGGCTGCCCGACACGTAGCTGAACCCGGAGGCCCACAAGGAATCGCTGTACAGGCGCTCTTCGGGGCCGACCATAACCTGCCCGGCGTTCGCATCGATGCCTATCACGTACATAGGGACCGTTCCGGCGATTCCCAAGCCCCGTCTCTGCCCTATGGTGAAGTGCTCGATGCCATCGTGCTTTCTCAGCACCTGCCCGCCTTCATCCACGATTTCACCCGCCTGGGGAGTGGCGTGCTCCCGCAGGTACTCCCTGTAGTTTCCTCCCGGGATGAAGCAGATGTCCTGGCTGTCAGGCTTGTTGGCGTTGGGAAACCCCGCCTCGTGGGCAAGCCTGCGAATCTCGTCCTTCGAGTGCCAGCCCGCTGGCATGAGCATGTGGGAAAGCTGTTCCTGGCCCACACCGAAGAGCACATACGACTGGTCCTTGGAACCATCGACACCCTTCAACAGGGCGAATTCGCCGTCCCGCCTTTCCACGCGGGCATAGTGACCCGTCGCCACGAACCCGGCATCCAGGGCCCGGGCCCTTTGCATGAGAAAGGAGAACTTGATCCTGTCGTTGCAGGCGATGCAGGGATGGGGGGTGCGTCCCGATGCATACTCACTGGTGAAGTAGTCGATGACGTGCGTTTGAAACTCGGACTGCACATTGAGGACATAATGAGGGACTCCCAGCAGGCGGCACACAGCCCGGGCATCCTCGACGTCGTCGACGGTGCAGCAGCCACGATAGTAGGAGGGCAGGTCTGCCTGCTCCAGGTTGTACAGCTTCATGGTGACGCCGATGACCCGGTACCCAGCTTCCTTCAGGAGCAGGGCCGCAACCGAGGAATCGACCCCGCCGCTCATGGCGACAACTACTGTGGTGTTCATATGGCTTTAGACGGCTTTAACCGGCTTGGCGCGATTGTACCACCCGGCGGTGTGGTGGGTGTTCGTTATGTTCGTGCGAGAAGGAAGCTCTTGGGCCGATTATCGAGCCCTATGGCGGCCGAGCACTATCGCCAGTAGCACTCTAGATTGACTGCGCGGTCTCGGCAAGAGGCGGATGTCGTTGACCCCTTCTCGTAGCCAGGAATAGAATGGCAGTAACCACTCACTGCGAAGAACGGAATGGCCCTTTCTCCCGACGAGATAGCCCACGCCGCCGTGGAAATAGCCTCCGACAAGTTGGCGGAGAATATCGTCATGCTGGATATCCGGGGAATGGCCAGCTTTGCCGACTATTTCGTCATACTGTCGGCAGGCAGCACACGACAGGTCTCCGCCCTCCAGGAAGACCTGGAGAAGGGGTTGAAGCAGGTGGGCATAGCCCTGCACCATCGCGAGGGGAGCGCTGCCTCAGGCTGGGTGCTGCTGGACTTCAGCGACGTCATCGTCCACATCTTCGGTGAGGACGAGCGGGAGCACTACCAGTTGGACCAACTGTGGTCCGGGGCCCAGCAGGTGATTACGGTTCTATGATCCACGGGTCTACAGACCTGCTGTAGTCCACGATTTCCGACTCGCTGAAGAATAAGGCCACTTCCCTCTCGGCCGCTTCCACAGAGTCCGAGCCGTGTACCAGATTGCGCCCGATATCGGTGGCGAGGTCGCCCCGTATGGTGCCCGGAGCCGATTGAAGGGGGTTGGTGGCTCCCATGGTGTTGCGCACCATCTCCACTGCGTTTGGTCCCTGCAACGCCATGGCCACCAGCGGCCCCGAGGTGATGAAGTCCACCAGTCCAGCGAAGAAGGGACGCTCGACGTGGGCCTCGTAGTGGCGCGAAGCCATGTCCCCGTCCATGTGGACCAGCTTCATCCCTGCTATCTGTAGCCCCCGGCCTTCCAATCGGGCGATGATCGTTCCCACCAACCCCCGCTGCACTGCGTCGGGCTTGAGCAGAACGAGGGTGCGCTCTCTGTTGTCCGCCAACGAGGTCCTCCTCAGTCACGAGCTTGTCTAGCTGCTTACCATGCGCGGGGTTGCTGGCCGCCCGATGGTGGGACGCCGGAGGTAGAAGGGCTGGAGAGCCCCCAAGTCCTCGGTCTGGCCTGCTTCCAGTTTGTGCCACCCCAGTTCGGCGAGGCCCCAGAGTCGGCCTGCATGACCGCCACTGACGACCAGGACACGGTCGCCGAATAGCTCCTGCAACCGTTCCTCACGGGTCGCGACGCCCTCCCCGCACACCACGAAATGGCTGGGTGTGCCCTCGGCCAACGTCGCCAGGTCTTCGGGGGCGCATATCCGGGCCTCTGATAGCTGCACCCAAGCATCCCTCTTCTGATATGTGGCCGTCGCTACCTCGTTCCGGCCCACGTCGAGCAACGGGCATACGGGAAGGGTTGTAAGGGCATAGGGCCAAGCCTCGCACTCCAGCGTTCCGACCGCCACCACGGGCAGATCGAGCGGCATGGCCAGCCCCTTGGCTACGCTGAGACCCACCCGCAGTGCACTGAAGCCCCCCGGACCCGATGCCACCGCGATGCCTGTCAGGGCTTGACGACCCCCCGTCCTCTGGAGGGCGCTCTCAATAGCTGGCAGCAACTCCCTGCTGTGGTTCTGGGTTGAATGCCAGGAGAGGCTGCACACGACCCTTTCCGAGTCGCGCAGGCAGACTCCAGCGTAGCGGGTGGAGGTATCGATGGCGAGCAGCAACTGGTCAGAATTCCAACATCAGGCTTTTGTGCAGGAGGCGAACCGGCCGCGGACTGATTCCAGGTGCTGCCGGTAACGGCCAGTGGTGTCCTCAAGCTCGATGAGCCGGGACGAGTCCTCTTCGTCTTCCGCCATGGTCACCACGAGGGCCTCGACCTGGTACATCCCCTGCGCTCTGTCTGCCCACTCGACGACGCCGACTCCTTCCCTGCCCAGCACCTCGTCCAGGGCCAAGTCCCACACCTCCATGGGGTCTTCCAGCCGGTACAGGTCCACATGGTGCAGGGTGCAGCGCCCCTGGTACCGGGTGGCGATGACGAAGCTGGGGCTGCGGGTGTAGGCCTGCACCCCCAACCCGGTGGCGATTCCCTGGGTGAGGCAGGTCTTCCCCGCCCCAAGCTGGCCGTTCAGCAGGAACACATCGCCATCGCTGGCGCAGCTTCCCAGACACGCCCCGAGTTCCCGGGTCTCGTCGGGGCTGCGGGTGATGATCCTGAGAGAAGAGGACATCTACCTGAAATGGTCCCAACCGCGAGCGTTTACGTTCCTGGTCTGGCCGGAGGGTTCAAGGATACGCACCGTCCCGGTTGCCCCGACGGTAATTTCACCGATGACCACTGCTGGGGGGCCGAGCCTCTCGATGGCCTTGGCCATCAAATCAGGGGGGGCGGCGAAAAGCAGCAGGTAGTCCTCCCCGCCGTTCAGGGCCATGTCCAACGCATCCTCCGGAAAGGCTCTCTGCAATAGCGGGTGCACCGGCACGGCGTCGCTGCGCACATCGGCCCCGACCCCACTGGCAGTACAGAGCTTGGACAGATCATCCAGCAGGCCGTCGCTCACGTCCATGGCAACGCTCACTCCAGCCTCCGACAGCAGCAGCCCCTGCTTCACATGGGGTTCCGGCCTGCGATGGGCCTGCCTCAGGAAGGCGTCGGCCTCGGGGTCGACCTCCAGGTGGTCCAGCATCAAGCGGAGTCCGCCAGCAGAGGACCCCAGGTACCCGCTGACCCCTACCAGGTACCCTGGCTGGGCGGCGGAGCGCAGCATGGGTTTCCCAGCGTGGGCCCCGTTCAGAGACAGGGTGATGAACAGGGTCGGGGAGCGTACGATGTCGCCACCCACGATGGCCACGTCATACCTCTGGGCGGCGGCCAGCATGCCCTCGTACAGGGAGCGCATATCTTCCACCCGCGTATCGGCGGGCAGCCCCAAGGTGACCAGCGAGTAGAGCGGAAGGCCTCCCATGGCTGCGATGTCGCTGACGTTGGCCGCCACCAGTTTCCAGCCCAGGTCGGGCCAAGGGGTGGTATCCCGTGTGAAGTGCACACCGTCGACCACCGTATCGGTGGTGGCAAGCTCGGTGGCCTGCGATGTCTGCCAAGCAGCGGTATCGTCGCCGATACCGAGGGTGAGGCGAAAACCACACGCCCCAGCCTGATGCGTATTGGGGCCTACCATCTCGGCCAGGACCCCAATCAGGCCAAACTCGCCTATCTCGCTCACCAGCATCATACGGAATTATAGACGTTGGGGAATATGCGCTCAAACGGGCCCATGGAAGGATGGTCGCCGAGTGGGCTTCCCCTAGGCTAGCTGGTTGATCAGGTCGGCGAGTTGCTCCTTGCGATTTGTGAGGGTCAGGAGCTGCTGGTTCAGACGCTCCCTGACCTCAGGGGGGGCTTTCTCCTGGAATTGCGGGTTGCCCATCTGCTGCGCCAAGCGGTCCAAGGCCTTCTGGACGTCTTCCTGTTCCTTCTGCAGCTTGGCCAACTCCTGGCCTTGGGGACGTACCCCTCCCAGTGGCAGCCATATGCGGGCACTGGCGAAGCCATGGGCGTCGTTGCCCCCGGCGCGTAGTAGCGCGTATTGGGTCGCGTCGGCTGAGGGAGATGGGCCGCCCGGCTCTGTGACGGCGAACTCCGATATCCGGGCCAAGCTCTTGATGGCGGATGCCTCGAATGCTACGGCTTCGTGGAATGAAGCGGCAGCTCCAGCCTGGGTCTGTTCGCCCGGGCCGTCGACGGCAACCGTCGCCTCGATGAGTTGCCCGCTGGGGATTTTCTGTTCGGCGCGGTAGTTGCGCACCTGGGTGACTATGTCCTGCACCAGGTGCATCTGGGCTTCGATGGCTGTGTCGATGGTCGAGGGGTCGGACTGGGGGTAGTCGGACACCATGATGGAGTCGGGCAGGCAGTCGGCGTCGGCGACGTGAGGCTTCAACCTCTGCCAGATCTCCTCGGTGATGAAGGGCATGAAGGGGTGCAGCAGGCGCAGGGTGCGCTCCAGGACATGGGCCAGCACCGGCAGTGGCGATTCAGCCTCGCTGTTTCGCAGGCGCAGCTTGGCTAGCTCGATGTACCAGTCGCAGAACTCATGCCAGATGAAGTCGTACAACTCGCGTTGGGCCTCGCCCAACTCGAAATGCTCGAGGTAGCCGTTTACCGACTCCGCCACCCGGTTCAAGCGACTGACGATCCAGCGGTCTTCGCGGTGGGCTGGAGTCGGTGGGCTGGCATGGCGGGCGATGGAGTCCGCCCCTTCCAAGCTGGCCAGCACGAACCGGGAAGCGTTCCACAGCTTGTTGGCGAAGTTGCGGCTGGCCTCCAGCTTGCCGTCGCTCAGGCGCAGGTCGTTGCCGGGCGATGTGCCGGTGGTGAGGGCGAAGCGCAG
>JAAXIE010000267.1 GCA_012270525.1 Dehalococcoidia bacterium
GTGGAGATTTCCAACCTGCAACGCCAGATACTCCACCAGAACGAGGACGTGGGTAAGCCCAAGGCGCAGTCGGCGTTGGAGACGATCCACAGCTACAACCCAGACGTGAACGTGGTGTTGCACGAGACGCGTCTGGAGTCGCATAACGCCATGGACATCATCGGGCAGTACGATTTGGTGATAAACGGGGCGGACAATTTCGCTTCCCGGTATCTGGTGAACGATGCGTGCTACCTGCTGGGCAAGCCGCTGGTGGATGGCAGCATCCTGATTTTCGACGGGCAAGCCACGGTGTTCATGCCGGGGCATGGCTGTTATCGCTGCCTCTTCCCGTCGCCGCCCCCGCCGGGGATGGTGCCGAACTGCGCCGAGGCGGGCGTGCTCGGGGCACTCACCGGGCTGGTGGGCAGCATCCAAGCCACCGAGGCGCTGAAGCATTTCCTGGGCATCGGGGAGTCGCTGGTATCGCGGCTGCTCCTGGTGGACGCGCTGACGATGCAGTTCCGCACCGTGAAGCTGCGGCGCAACCCCAACTGCCCGCTGTGCGGGGACAACCCAACGGTGACCGAGCTCATCGATTACGAGGTCTTCTGCGGGCTGGCCCCGGAAGGTGAGCCGGTCCACTAAAGGCCGTCTGCAAGAATCCTGTAGAGGATAGAACGTGGCATTTTCCGGCAACGGACCCCGTCCGGCGGGTCCCAGTATCAAGCGGGGCATCCTGGATGCGATCGGCGACACGCCGTTGGTGGAGTTGCAGCGTCTGAGCCCGAAGCGGGATGTGCACATCTACGCCAAGCTGGAGGGGCAGAACCCGACGGGGAGCGTCAAGGACCGGATAGCCAAGTTCATGATCGAGCAGGCGGAGGCTGCGGGCGTCATCAGCCATGGCACGTACCTGCTGGAACCCACGAGCGGCAACACGGGCATCTCGCTGGCCTTGGTGTGCAGTCTCAAGGGGTACAGTCTGAAGGCGGTGATGCCGGAGAACGTGAGCCCGGAGCGGACGCAGTTGCTGGAAGCATACGGGGCGGAGATCGTTTACACGGATGGGGCCAAGGGCACCAACGGCTCGATTGAGGTCGCCCAGGAGATGGTGGCTTCGGGCAACGATTACTACATGCCCTACCAGTATGGCAACGAGGGCAACCCTGGGGCTCACTACGAGGGGACCGGGGCGGAGGTCATCGAGGCTTGTCCGGACGTGGACATGTTCGTGGCGGGTCTGGGGACGGGTGGGACCCTGATGGGCACCGGGCGGCGGCTCAAGGAGTACAACCCCGACATCAAGGTGGTCGCTGTGGCCCCGGAGCTGGATGACCGCATCCAGGGGCTGAGAAGTTTGGAAGAGGGTTTCATCCCGCCCATCCTCGATCTTTCGTTGCTGGACGCACGGATCATGGTGCGGAGCATCGATGCTTTCCGCACTACCAAGGAGCTGTTGAAGCAGGAGGGGATTTTTGCAGGGATCTCCTCGGGGTCGGTGGTCTATGCCGCCGTGCGGCAGGCGGAGCGCATGGAACGGGGCCACATCGTGTGCCTGCTGGCGGACGGCGGCTGGAAGTACCTCAGCACCGGGCTATGGACCAGGGACTATGATGACATCGATGCAGAGGGCAAAATATGGTGGTAGGAGTCGAGCCCGGCCGTAGCTGAAGTTCTATTGCAACGGGGAATTTTGCGGTGGTATACTGCTGCCAGCGGTTCCCCACCTCTGTCTTTGAAGCGGGTCTCGAAACCCGCTTTCTTGTTGAATGGCCTTGGCGGCCCGGAGAGAGGTGTCGAGAGAGCCAGGCGACAAAGGGGGCTAGGCGATGAAAAGCGACTTCCTCATAGCCCTGACGCAACTGGTGGCCGAACGCCACCTGCCCCGGGAGGAGGTCCTTCAAGCAGTGGAGGCGGCCCTGGTGTCGGCCTTCAAGAAGGACAGCACCTCCATGGGCCAGGACATTTCGGTGAAGCTCAACCCCAATACGGGGGAGATGAGCGTATTCGCGCTGAAGACCGTGGTGGACGACGTCGAGGACCCCACGAGGGAGATCAGTCTCGAACAGGCGAGGGCCATCAGTTCAACGATCGCGCTGGGAGAGGAGATCGCCACTCCCGAGCAGTTGCCGCACCAAGCCAGCCGCATCGCCGCGCAGACGGCCAAGCAGGTAGTGCTGCAACGCCTGCGCGAGGCGGAACGCGAGAAGACCTTCCAGGAGTTTCTCAGTCGCACCGATGACGTCGTATCGGGCGTTCTGGACCAGATGGAACCGGGAAGGGTATGGGTAATGGAACTGGGGCGGGTGGAAGCCATCCTGCCCCTGGAAGAACAGGTGCCCACCGAGCGTTATCGCAAGGGGCAGCGTCTGAAGGTCTACATCGTAGATGTGCGCCGCACCCCCCGGGGGCCTGAGATTATCGTTTCCCGCACGCACAAGAACCTGCTAAAGAGGCTCTTCGAGGTGGAGGTCCCCGAGGTCTACAACGGGGTGGTGGAGATCAAGGAGATAGCCCGCGAGCCGGGGTTCCGCAGCAAGGTAGCTGTCTCCTCCCGCCAGGAGGGTGTCGATCCTGTGGGTTCGTGTATCGGGATGCGGGGCAACCGCATCCAGAGCATCGTCAACGAACTGCAGGGGGAAAAGATTGACATCGTCCGCTGGGACAAGGACCTGAAGACCTTCATCTCCAACGCTCTCAGTCCTTCGGAAGTGGTGCAGGTGGAGGCGAATGCCGACGACAGGACTGCGGTGGTGGTGGTACCGGAACGGCACCTGTCCCTGGCGATAGGCAAGGAAGGCCAGAATGCCCGGTTGGCGGCCAAGCTGTCGGGCTGGCACCTGGACATCAAGAGCGTTGCTGAGTGGGACGAGATCCGTACGCAACGCAGGGGCGAGGAAGAGGCCCGCAGGCTGGCGGTGGCGGAAGCGGAGCAGGTCGCCGCGGAAGCGGCCCTGGTGACCATCGAAGAACCGGTGACCGCGGAAGAAGTCGAGGAGCCAGAACCCCTGGAAGTCGTAGTTGTGGCTGAGTCGGAAGAGGAGGCTGCGGTCCGGGCAGAGGAGGAAGAGGCCGAACTGTTGCGAATGCTGGCGGAGGAAGAGACTGCCGCCGTCGGTGAGGTCACCGTCGCCGGGGATGCCTTGCCGACCACCGAGGAGGTCGCGGAAGAAGAGGCACCTGCGGTCTTGGTGGAAGACGACCTGCTGCTGGATGACCTGTTAGACGACGAGGAAGAGGACGAGGAGGGGGAGACGGTCGGGAGCGATGACTCCATATGGAACTCACCCATCGTGAATCCGGATGCGGGGAAGATACGCTTTGCCGAGGATTTCGCTGAGGAGTTTCGTGGCCGGGGTAGGCGGAGTGGCCGGCGAAGACGCGGTGGCTACACCCCTGCCCGTACACGAGGAGCCGGGGCGGGCCAAGCACGCCAAGGCCCTGCATAGATAGATTTCGAGCGTGTTGGCATGGCCAGACCCCGTCATGTGCCGCAGCGCAGTTGCTTCTCCTGCGGGCGTCGCGCGGAGAAGCGCCAGTTGGTGCGCGTTGTGCGGACGGTGACCGGGTCTGTGGAGGTCGACCCAGTGGGCAAGGTTTCCGGCAGGGGAGCATACCTGTGCCTCGACCGCAAATGCTGGGATGAAGGACTGAGGAAGACCAGGCTCGAACGAGTGCTGAAATGCAACGTATCGTCGGAGGCGCGGGAGCGGCTCCTAGCCTACGCCCAAGAGAGACTTGGACGGGAGACAGTAGCAGAGGCCGAACCGGGGCCGCCCCCGGTTGGAGCAGTTGAATGACACAGGACGGGACCAGCCCAGCAGAAGAGGTCAGGAGAGGTACGCGGCCGGGAGGACGCCGAGGGGAGGCAAGACGGCAGCGGTATCTACTGCTGCCGTCGACCCTGTCGGTGAAGGAACTGGCTGAAAGGTCGGGCATCAGCCCCATCGACGTCATCAAGCAGTTGATGCGCAACGGCATCATGGCGTCGATGAACAACGTCATCGACTTCGACGTTGCCCTTCTGGTCACGTCCGCCTTCGGCATACGGGCGCGTCCTGAGGCGGCCCCTGAGGAATCGGGACGCAGCACCGTAGATGACGCTGACGAGGACACGGGAGCCCTGGAGCCAAGGCCTCCCGTGGTCACGATGCTGGGTCACGTGGACCATGGCAAGACCAGCCTGCTGGATGCGATCAGGGCGACCAAGGTGGTGGATGCTGAGGTGGGCCACATTACCCAGCGCATCGGGGCGTACCAGATTGCCCATGACTCCCAGAAAATCACGTTCCTGGATACGCCCGGCCATGAGGCGTTTACTGCGATCCGTGCACGCGGGGCGCGGGTAACCGACATCGCGGTGCTGGTAGTGGCGGCTGATGATGGAGTGATGCCCCAGACCCTGGAAGCAATAGACCACGCCAAGGCCGCGGAAGTGCCGATAGTGGCTGCCATCAACAAGGTGGACCGGCCCGATGCGGACCCGGACAGGGTGAAGCGGCAGTTGGCGGAGCAGAACATGCTGGTTGAAGAGTGGGGTGGGGACATCATCGCCGTTCCGGTCTCGGCTACAACGGGCGAGGGTATACCGGAATTGGTGGAGAACCTGCTGCTGGTGGCGGAACTAGCCGAGTTGAAGGCAGACCCCCATCGTTCGGCCCGTGGGGTGATCATCGAAGCCAAGCTGGACCGGACACGTGGCCCGCTGGCGACAGTGCTGGTGCAGAGCGGTACGCTGAACGTGGGCGACCACATCGTGGCGGGCACTGCCCGCGGTCGTGTTCGCGCTCTGGCCGACGATACGGGCAGCCGGTTGAAGTCGGTGGAGCCAGCCCAGCCCGCGGAGGTGATGGGCTTCGGATCGCTCCCAGATGCTGGCGACCTGTTCACCGTGGTCGCCAATGAACGCGAGGCACGGGCCCTAGCTGAGGAGAGGCAACGGGCTGAGGACGCGCAACGCTCGCGTCCTAGGGTGATCGGGCCTGAGGATGTGCATACCGGCGTGGCCCTGAGCGATGCCAAGGAACTCAACCTGGTGCTCAAGGCCGATGTGCAGGGCAGCGTGGAAGCCGCCAGGGCGTCGCTGGAGAAGCTGGACGAGGATGGGGCCAAGGTGCGGGTGCTGCACGCCGCCAGTGGGACCATCACGGAGAGCGACGTGCTGCTGGCCAGCGCATCGAATGCGATGGTGGTGGGATTCGCCACCAACCCTGAACCCAGTGCGGAACGTGTGGCCGACCGCGAAGGTGTCCAGGTCAAGCGCTACGACATCATCTACCACATGATCGAGGATATCGAGGCGGTCTTGCGGGGGATGCTGGAACCGGTGCAACGCGAGGTGATCACCGGTGCAGCGGAGATCCGGGCTATATTCTCGGCAAGCCGTGCGGGCAAGATTGCAGGCTGCATGGTTACCGAGGGTCGGATGGCCCGCGGGGCGAGGGTGCGGGTGCTTCGGGAGGGAGAGGTGATCCACGAAGGAGGCATCACCAGCCTGCGCCACTTCCGAGAGGATGTAACCGAGATGGGAGCGGGGACGGAGTGTGGCATCGGCTTGGGCAACTATGCCGATTTCGAGGAAGGCGACGTGATCCAAGCCTACCGGCGGGAGCGCACTCGAGGTTCCTAGCCGTAGTATTCGAGCGGACCACCGGAGGCCGGGCTTCCCAGGCGCCAAAGCAACCCCACCAGGGTTAACCTGTACTATGACCAGACGCAGTGAAAGAGTAAGCGAGCTTTTGCGCCATGAACTGGGCCAGCTCATCGTGCGCGACCTCAAGGACCCGAGGCTTTCGGGCATCGTCTCCGTGACCATGGTGGAGACGACCAACGACCTGAAGAAGGCACGGGTGTCGGTGAGCGTGATGGGGTCCCCGGAAGTGCAGGAAAGTGCGATGAGGGGAATCGTTTCGGCAGCGGGATACATGCGGCGTGAACTGGGCAAGCGGCTCTCCCTGCGATATGTGCCTGACCTTACGTTCGTACTGGAC
>JAAXIE010000272.1 GCA_012270525.1 Dehalococcoidia bacterium
AGCGAAGTTGCCAGCCATGGCCATAATCTGCGGTCACTACCAGGGAGTGGATGAGCGGGTGACAGAGCATCTGGCCACCCACGTGGTCAGCGTCGGAGACTACGTCCTGAGTGGCGGCGAGCTGCCCGCCATGGTCCTGGTGGAGTCCGTCTGCAGACTGCTTCCTGGGGCCGTCGGTTCCACAGATTCAGTCGAAGGAGACTCGCTCACCACGGGCCTATTGCAGCACCCTCTCTACACACGGCCCAGCGTGTATCGGGGATGGTCCGTGCCCGATGTGTTGCTCTCGGGCAATCACGCTGAGATCGAAAGATGGAGGCGGAAGCAGTCGTTGGTGCGGACCTTGCATCACCGGCCCGACTTGCTCAAGTCGGCTCCTCTCCAGGATGACGATCTCGTCTTCTTGAGGTCCCACGGATACCCGAACGACCAAGCCTGGACTCCACGGGCAAATGACGGGTGACCATCGCCTTGTTATAACGGCGACTTGGCATTAGAATCTTGCGGTTGCCTTAGGGACTCTCCGGTGGAAAGTAGTGGGGCCGTCGGTTGACCAGCCCCTTGGTCACGGAAAGGTAAGAGGAAATGCAGGCCCAAGCCCTTGTCTCTGTATCACGAAATCCCAAGGTGGAGGACTTCGCGCCCGGCGACACCGTGCGGGTCAGCTTCCGGGTCAGGGAAGGCGAACGGGAGCGGGTCCAGGTGTTCCAAGGCGTGGTTATCCGAAATCGCGGTGGCGGGGTCGGCAGCACCTTCACCGTGCGCCGGGTCACCTACGGAATCGGCGTAGAGCGGGTTTTCCCCCTTTACTCGCCCCGGCTTGAGGGAGTGCAGGTTGTCCGGCGAGGTCTGGTGCGTCGCGCCCGTCTCTACTACCTGAGAGGCTTACGGGGCCGTGCCGCCCGCATCAAGGAGCGCAGGTGGGCAGGTCCGCGCCCGCAGCAGGCGACGGCAGTGCCTGAACCGGTGGTTGACGAGGATGCCGCCCTCGAAGCAGAACTGGCCCGGCTTGAGGAAGAAGAACTGGCCCAGTTGGAAGCAGAGGAATCGGCGGCCCAGGAAGAAGCATCCGACCTTGCGGAGCCTTCCGAGGCCGAAGTCGCCCGCGTCGACTCCTCCGAAGAGACGCAGCAGACCAGCTAGACGCGAGGCTTGCGCGCCTTCAGTTCCGCTTGACACCCGGCGCGGCCCCAATCTAAGATGAATTTGCCGGCCGAGGTAGCTCAGGTGGTAGAGCACGGCACTGAAAATGCCGGTGTCGACAGTTCGACTCTGTCCCTCGGCACCTCTCACACAGGCCGGACGGGCGGAAGTGGCTCAGTGGTAGAGCATCTCCTTGCCAAGGAGAGGGTCGTGGGTTCGAATCCCATCTTCCGCTCCAAATCCCTACCCCTTGCCGTTCCTCACTGAACCCCTATCCAACCGGTTTCGTCGCTCTCCCTGCGGCCCGTGCCCTCCTGCACGAGATACCCAATGCCCCCAACACGCCTGCCATGCGTCCAACGGGGCGTCGGGGCGACCGCTATAATCTCAGCCAATCTACTCACCGGGGGTGGGATCTTGGCAGAGAAGATGATCGGTGCCTCAATCAAGCGCAAGGAAGACCCGCGCCTCATCACCGGGCAGGGCAGGTTCACCGACGACGTGTACCCTCGAGGTGCCGTTCACATGGCTGTGCTCCGCAGCCCTCACGCCCATGCGCGCATCCTGTCGATAGACACTTCCAGGGCCAGGTCTCATCCAGGGGTCTTGGCCGTCATAACTGGCAGCGAGGTGAACGATCGCTGTCTCGCCACCTTTCGCCTCTTCGGCGTGCGTGAAGGGATGAACGCCCGCTCCCGCTGGCCCATGGCAGGCGACACAGCACGGTACCTGGGAGAGCCCGTCGCCGCCGTGGTGGCATCTGAACTCGGTGCTGCTTGGGACGCAGTTGAGCTCATCGATGTTTCATACCAGCCCCTGCCCGCTGTGGTCGATATGGAGCACGCCATGCAGGGCGGTTCCCCTCTGGTGCACTCCGACTTTGGCACCAACGTTGCCGTCCACGCGACCAACGAGATAGGTGAAGTGGACCGGGCCTTTCAACAGGCCCACGGTGTCGTGAAGCTCCGGCTGCAGGAGCCGCGCTTGGTGCCCAACTCGATGGAAGGCCGAACCGTAGTGGCCGACTACGACGGGGGCACCGACAACCTGGAAATCTGGGTCAGCACCCAGAGTCCCCATTTCGAAAGGGACAACGTGGCCACCATGCTCGGCATTCCCCACAGCCGTGTCAGGATCTATTCCCAGGACGTGGGCGGGGGATTCGGAGCAAAGGTCGATACCTACTCGGAGACCATCATGGCGTCCCTACTCTCGAGGCAGGTGGGCCGTCCCGTGAAATGGGTGGAGCAGCGGCGGGAGCACTTCACCACCACGGTGCATGGACGGGGAGAAGTCCAGTACGTGGAAGGGGCCTACGACGCGGATGGGGTGCTCACCGGCTTGAAAGTGGACTACTACACCGACATGGGGTCTTACTGCCGCGGCCCGTCGCATGCCGTCGTGGGAGGGCTGACCCCCCTGGGCATCCAGGGGCCTTACCGAGTGCGAAACGTGGCTTGGAACAGCTACGGCATCTATACCAACAAGGTGCCCGTCGGCCCATACCGCGGATACGGCCAACATGCCAGTTCCTATGTCGCGGAGCGGGTGATGGACCTCATCGCCGGGGAGTTGGGACTGGACCCCGTGGAGGTGCGGCGTCGCAACCTGGTGCCAGCCGAGGCCATGCCATACCGGGCTCCCACAGGTCTGGTATACGACAGTGGCGACTACCACGCCACACTGCAGAAAGCCCTGAACGTGGCCGACTACGATGGCTTGCGCGAACGCCAGCGACAGGCCAGGCAGCGTGGTGAACTGGTAGGCATCGGTCTGGCCACTACGGTCGACGCTTCCGGGTTCGGGCCAGGAGGGGGTCTGACGCCCCGACCCTCCTATGAGAGTGCCTCTCTGCGGGTGGAGACCTCCGGCAAGATGACGGTGACCACGGGTTCATCGCCTCATGGTCAGGGTCTGGAGACCAGCTTCGCTCAAATTGTTGCCGATGAGATGGGCATCTCCATTGAAGACGTGCAGGTGATATGGGGCGATACCCACATCGTACCGCCGGGAGTGGGGACTTTTGCCAGCCGCTCCCTGGTGGTGGGCGGTACGGCACTGTTGAACGCCAGTCGCGAGGTGAAGGAGCAGGCGATGCAGATCGCCGCCGAGTTGCTTCGCACCGACCCGCAACACGTGACAATGGAGGGAGGCGCATTCGTTGCCGAGGACATCCCCGGACGCGAGGTTACCTGGGCCGATATCGGGGGCCACGCCTACGGTGTCCGCACCACGGTCAGCGACCTCGGGCGCGGCTTGGAAGCAACCTCCTACTGGGAGCCACCGGGATATACGTTCCCCTTCTGCGCCAATGTCGCTGTCGTGAGCATAGACCCCGCCACCGGTCGCGTGACTCTGGAGCAGTACGTGGCGGTGGACGACTGCGGAGTGGTTGTGAACCCGATGATAGTGGAGGGCCAGGTCCACGGCGGGCTGGCCCAAGGCATCGGCCCCGCCCTCATGGAGGAAGCCCTGTGGGACGAACAGGGTCAGATGCTGACGGGCACCTTCCTCGACTATGCCATGCCCACCGCCGAGGACCTGCCCAGCTTCATTCTCGATAGCACCGTGAACCCCAGCCCCCACAACCCTATAGGGGCCAAGGGCATGGGCGAAAGCCCGACCATCTCATCGGCCGTCACCATCATGAACGCCGTGGCCGATGCCCTCGCCCCCTTGGGGCTGGTCGATGTCAGCATGCCCGCCAGGGAGGAGAAGGTCTGGCGCATAATCCAGCAGGTGCCGGGTCAGGGGTAGTAATACAATGGCTCCGCGACCTTGGACGTGCTACGGGTCGCACTGGCCGATTCCAATGAGGGCATCCAGACCAGCCAGCATCATGATTGGAGGCGCCGATTCTTGAGGCGCGTGCTCCTTCTTGCCCTCGGTCTGGTCGCCGTCATCGCTGTAGCGGTCTTCGCCTTCCCAATGTCCGGACTCACGACTACCCCCACCCAACCAGCGCCAACGACGACTTCTGCCTCGGGGTGCATGCCCCCGTGGCTGGTATACACGTTGGACAAGAAGCTGAACATGCTGGGCGGTAGTGTCGACATGTTCCACTTGGGGTTGTGCTCCGACCCCAGTGTGGACCGGGCTGGGCTGGTAGCCCTTTACGAAGCCACCGGCGGCGATAACTGGTACGAGAACAGCAACTGGCTCAGCGATGCTCCCATTGGAGAGTGGCATGGTGTCACCGTCAACGACCGAGGACGTGTCATCATGTTAGAGCTCGCACGGAAAAACCTGAGAGGGCCCTTGCCACCTCATTTGGGCAACCTTACGGCGTTGAAATGGTTGGACCTCAGCAACAATCGGATCGAGGGGGAGCTGCCAGGCGAATTCGGATATCTGCCCTACCTCGAACGGCTCGATATGTCAGGCAACCGCCTCGCTGGCGAGATACCCCCTGCACTGGCGAAACTGAGCAATCTGAACTCGCTGGATCTGTCTCATAACCGCTTTACCGGAGCGATACCCTCCGAGTTCGCCCTGATGACCGGTTTGCGAGAGATGTACGTCAACGACAACCAAATCAGTGGCTGCATCCCAGTGTCATCCGGAGGAGTCTGGATGGGCAATATCGAAGAACTGCAGCTTCCTCACTGCGGCTCTGACACTATCCCAGGAGCCCGGGAATCGGTAGATAAAGCCGCCCTCGTAAAGTTCTACCAGGCTATGGACGGCCATAACTGGCACAACAACCAGAACTGGCTCGGCGACGCACCGTTGAATCAGTGGCATGGTGTGAAGATGGATGCCAAAGGTCGGGTCAGTTCATTGCAACTGCCGCAAAATGGGCTGAGGGGACAGCTACCAGCGTCCCTGGGCGATTTCCTAGGCCTGAACGAACTTTGGCTCGCGGGCAACGAGATAAGCGGGCAATCACCACCTGAGGCGGGAGAGCTTTCAACGCTGCAGGTCTTGGACCTGCCGGACAATCAACTAAGCGGAAATATACCTCCGGAACTGGGCAAGCTAGTCCAACTGGAATGGCTCAATCTGTCCAACAACCGGCTGGAGGGAGAGATACCCTCGGCATTGCAGGGACTACGGAAGCTTGAACTGCTTGATCTGTCGGGTAATCAACTTAGCGGTATGGCTCATGTGGATTCGCCCAGCTTCAAGGGCCTGTATTCACTGGATCTTTCCCACAACAGCCTTGATGGGGAGATACCACCATCGTTGAGCGCTCTATCCCATCTGAAATATCTTGACCTGGCCTATAACCGGTTCAGCGGGCTATTGCCCACAGGTCTCGGACAGCTTGATAGGCTGGAAGACTTATACCTGGCGGGAAACCAGTTGCATGGTTGCGTCCCGGGTTGGATGCTCGAATTGCCCCGACAGGACGTGGCGCAGCTTGGCCTTCCCGGTTGTGACCCTCAGACCCTCTCTGAAGAAGGGGGCGTTGCAGAAGACGGAAAAGAGGGGGACAGAGACGCGCTCGTGGCTCTTTACATGGCCACCGACGGGGATAACTGGTACGAGAATGGCAACTGGCTGACCGATGCTCCCATTAACGAGTGGCATGGAGTGTCGGTTGACGCGCAGGGTCGTGTGACCGGTTTGAGCCTCTGGGAGAACGGCCTCCGAGGAGAGATACCGGCAGAATTGGGCAGTCTCAGTGCACTGGCGTACCTCAATCTGGGTAGGAACCAACTGAGTGGCCAAATACCACCGGAGTTGGGCAGCCTTCACAGTTTGCAGGAGCTCGGCTTGGCTCGAAACCAGTTGACCGGTGCGATACCCGCCGAGTTGGGCGACCTCACCAGACTGAAGCGCCTCGTCTTGGTCGATAACCAGTTGAGCGGCCAAATCCCACCGGAGCTAGGCAGCCTCGCTAACCTGGAGTATCTTCGTTTGTCAGACAACCAGTTGCACGGCCAGATACCACCGGAGTTGGGCAACCTTGGTAGTCTGGAAGACCTTGACTTCGGCCTCAATGACCTGAGCGGACACATACCCCCACAATTGGGCAGCCTCGGTCGCCTTGAAGACCTTGATCTCGGCTTCAACGCGCTGAGCGGACACATCCCGCCGCAGTTGGGAAGC